>NZ_NXLS01000003.1 GCF_003364315.1 Helicobacter ganmani
GAGTGTTTGATAATAATCTCGTTGATAATTTGGAACGAGCATTAAATCAAGGTGGAATCTGGAATCCACATAATCCATTGTTTCAATCATTACTTCAATGCCTCTCTCGGGTGATGCCATTCCGTGATAAATGAGTTTGATTTGTTCTGTTTCTTTGGAATGGGCAAATAATGTGGGGGGGGGGCAAAATAATAGGCTGCTGATGTAATTACATCACATTTTATGCCATAGTTTTTGGTATATTCCTCTGCGATTCCTTGCGAAACAGAATAGACATAATCAGCTTGGGGGAGGTAGGTTTGGCATAGGTAATGTTTATAGGGCGCAAAATAGAATCTCCACCAAAAAGAATGTTCAAATTCCTTTGGGGCATATTCGTGCATATCCACAATAACTTTCGCGCCTTTTTTGTATTTTAGCACAAGTGGCAGGGATTCCTCATTGTGTGCGATGATAATATCAAACTCTTTATCCTTTAGCTTTTTCTCTGCTTCTTTTATTTGTGGTAGATTCCAATAGACTTTTTCATAGCATTTAAAAAACAGCCAAAATCTTTGGATTAGTTTCATCTTAAATGTCCATTTGGGCTTAGAAACTATAATAAAATCAAATTTCCGACTTATACCATAACCTAATCCGCTCATATGATACTTGCTACTTAAAATATCATATTCCCTTCTTGCGCGTGGATCATTGTGATGATGAAAATGTAAAATTAAAATTTTTTTCATTAATTAGTCTCCCAAAAATAAGAAAATGGGAAATAAACATCAAAATACTTTTGTTTTAAAAGATACAATTGATGATTGTTAGCATATTCTGTATAATCCCTTTTGGGTGATTCCATAATGGTTTGCCATTGTGCAGGAGTTAGTTGTAATTTATCAAGAATATTGTTTAAATCTTGTTGCAAAGATTCTTCTGTTGGTGCAACCAAAAGTTGTTTTAAAGCCTCTTCTCTACTCATTCCTCCAGATAGAATCATACTTGAATAATAAGGTTTTCTAACATCATAACCAAATTTTTTCATCAAATAATAGGATTGAAAAAATTTCGTCCAAAGGGATTCCTCGTGCTTCTCTCCATAGTTTTGCCAATTATAACTTGCGTTCAATATAGAAATAGCTCCTTTTTTATTGTAATTGATATAGTTTAATGGGGAAATGATACGAAATTTTTTAATAAAAGGATAATAGAACCAATATTTTAAAAACCCTACAATAGGATAAGTCTTTAAAGGTATCTCGCCAAACTTTTTGTGAATATCTTTGAGTTGCATAGAATCAATGCTAGAATGCACCCAAGAGGTTGGAAATATAGACTCTGTAGCCAAATTGAACCCGCTTAAAACATGGCGAATATTATTTTCAACTGCATAACCATAAAGACTAGCGAAAAACGCATGGTCTTGTGGTGTATCACAATTTGCCACACCGCTTTTGAGAAATGCCACTTGTAAATCCCGCATTTCATTCCAATCAATTGTGATTGTATGCAATGGAATCTGAAGTTTATTTACAAGTTTTTTAATATTCTCATTTGCTATTTGTGTATTCCACCCCGCATCAATATGCACCGCCAAAATACGCAACTCATAATTTGTTTTCATATAATGCAACACATAAGAACTATCCACACCACCGCTTAAACCAATGATGACATCATAAGCCTTATTTTTGCATTCCTCTTTGATTTGTTGTATTTTAGAATCTAACTTTTCTTTTGTGCAATTTTGCCATTGCGGTATCACAAAATCGTCATACCTATGACAATGATTACATATTCCCTTTTCATCAAAATATATTAAAGAATCGCTTGTATCCATTACACAACGACTACAAACTTGATATTTCATACAAACTCTCCTTAAGTAGCAAAATTTAATATATTTTTCTCTAGCTGTGGATTATGTTTTAATAGCAAAGCATATTTGCCTTTCTCTGCTATATATTCTTTTAAAAATTCACGCACTACTTGGTGGCTTCTACCATAGTGCCAAAGCCTCTCATTCTCCAATGGGTTGCACCACCATTCTTGAGGAATGTTATTGCAAATTAATCGTTGAAATTGTTGAGCAACAGCAACTTGATTCCATTGCTCTGTAACAAATTGATATGCTTTTTCTCCCATCGTTATTCTGTATTGCTTATCTTTAAGCAGACGCACAATTAAATCCTCCAACTCTTCAGGCAATCCACACACCACAGGAGGTATTTTTTCTTTATCCTCAAAATCATCATAAAAATAAGGCATATCATAACCCGTTACAATAATAGGCTTTTTTAAAAAAGCTACTTCCCTTGAAAATCCTGCCATATATCCACCACCAGAATAAAGCTGGTCAATTGCAAAATCACAAGTTGCTATATGATACAAAACTTCTTGATTACTTATATCTGAAAGCAAAACAAACTCTATATCATATTTTTTTTTGAGTGATTCAATTACTTCCAAGATAACGGGCGTTCCTTTTGCTACCTGATTTGTAGGAGCGTGTATAATTTTAATTGTTTGCTTTTTATAATAGGAAGTGGGAATGTTTTTTATTTGAATATAACTATAATCCGTAGGCAATCCAAAATAACGATAATCAATATAAGGCAAAGTTTGAAAATGTGATGCTGCTTTGTAGCTAACAATATAGGAAGCATATTTTTCAATAATTTCAACTCTTTTCTTTGTCTCTAAGGTTAATTGATAAATATCCTCTATATTTCTTCCAACAAAAGAACCATTTAAGTAAGGGGGTCTAAAATCTGAACCCATAACTTGAAAGATAATTTTTTTGTTAAAAAATTTTAAAATAGGCAATTCTTTATAGCCTAAAAACCTTGAATATGCCATCAAAATAAACACATCATAAGTTAGCAAACAACGTATAAACAAGATAAATCTTGCCAACCAAGAAAAAGGCGAGAAAAGATGCTTTAATAACAAAGTTTTTTTATATTTGCTATACATTTTAATTGCATACTTAGCCAATGAAATATTCCAATTTCGTGTGATTAGACTTTCATCAACACCAAATTTATAATCATTAAGCAAAATAATATCACTAGGAATACCCAATGAATCAAACCCTCTCTTAAGATTCTGCAAATCATTTGAAATTTCATTTAACCCCAGCAAGATTCGCATTAATTTCTACTCCTTACCTTGCAGATACTCTTGAATCCCCGCAATACTCTGCACCAAATGTAAGTCAGTGTCTGGAATCTTAATCTTGAATTTTTCCTCTAGTTTAAGATATAAATTTGCCATATCCAAACTATCTACGCCTTGCTCCACAAGCCCTAACTCATCGGATAACTCATCAACTTCACTTAAAATATCAATTTCTTTAAGAATCCCTCTAATTGCTTCTTTACTAACTTTCATTTTCACTCCTTTGTTAAAATTGAACTTGCCCAAGAAAATCCTACACCAAAACCACTTATTACAATTTTTCTTGCATTCGCGTGGAGATGATTCCTTAAAACTAGCGGGATAGAAGAGGAAATTGTATTGCCATAATCCAAAATCTCATAAGGCACTTTAGAACTATCCACTCCTAGCCTCTTGCTAATCGTCTCTACAATATAGCGACTTCCTTGATGCAAGATAAATAAATCAATCTCTTGAATGTTCAGATTCTCCATTGTCAAAAGTTGCTGAATCTGTTTTGGCACTTCTGTGGCAGCGAAGCTAAATACTTGTCTTCCATTCATTTCCAATTTTTGATTGCGACAAATTAAAGAATCCCAACCCAAAACACCATCACTACCAAATAAAGTTTTTTTAGGATAAAAAATTGCTCTTTCCCCCAAAAGCGTAACAGAAGCAGCATCACCAAAAAGCAAAGCAGTATCCTTGTCCTTTTTATCTACTATCCGTGAGTAAGGGTCAGCCGTAAAAAGCAACCCGCTTTTAAATCCATTACAAAGCATAAAAGATTGCAAAATAGACAAGCCATAAACATATCCTGAACACCCTAGAGAAACATCAAAACAAGCAGTATTTTTATCCAATCCCAGCTCTTTGTGCAATAAAGCGGAAAGATGAGGTACATTATAATCCGGATTTTGTGTGATGACTGCAACAACATCAATCTTTTCTATATTTACTTGATGCTTTAATTCCTCAAAAGCCTTCAAGCACATTGTTAAAGCAGTCTCACTTTTGTCCATTATGGAGTGATTAAGCACCCCTATTTTATCGTGTAGGAATTTTTCTTCTAAACCATATTCTTTTGCTAAAGCATTGTTAGAAACTCTATTTTCAGGAATATAACCTGCAATCCCTACTATCCCTATCATTTCAAATTATCCTTTTATTCGTCATTCTTACAAGAAAAATAAATTTGTCCTACTTCTTGTCCATCAACAGATATGGCACTTTGCATTAACTGATAATTAAAATGCGCTTTGAAATGAAGTTGTATTGTTTCAAAATCTTTAATAAAGCCATTTTTAAGCTCAAGACGCGAAAAGTAAAACTTTCCCTTAATATCGTCAAAAATTTTAGAAAGTGAAGATTTATTCAAAGAAACAAGATGTTCAATGAAAGAATATTGACTATTTTTGGAAATACTTGCTTCCTCGCCATTAAATATAGCTTCTTTCATAATTACACTCTCATCATATGGAATTCTTTTTGTAATTTCCTTTTCGTATTCTATTCCAAAAACTTTAAAACTTCCTCTTTCTTCATCTTTAAATTTTGCCATACACAAAATCTCTGTTAAATTCTTGGGCTTATCTGTTGTAAAACAAAGATTTCTTTTTGCAAGATGATGAAACACTAAATCAAGCTGCAAAATGCCCCCCCCCCCCGCCGCCGACAACATTTTCTAGTAGAAAATCATAAATACTTGTGCCATGCACATATTGTCTATTGCCCTTAAATACAAAATCACTATAAAGATTCCTAAAACACATAATCCTCTCCTTTAAGCGAAAAATAGATAAATCCTACACTTTTTTGATTGATAAAAATTTCTGTTTTAACAATTTGAAATTCAAATCTTGATAAATATTGCAAATGAATTTCTTGGATTCTACTTTCATCTATCACTTGATTGAGTGTCAATCTTGAAAGAAACCATTTAAAGTTTTCAATTTCGCTTTTAAATAGAAAATTAAGCAATTCTTTATTCATTGCAATTACATAACGCACGACAGAAATCTTTTGAAAAGGAGCGTTCAAATAAATATTGCTATCGTGGATTATCGCTGTTTTTAGAATCTCTTTTTCATCATAAGGGATTCTTTCTTTTATTGTTTGTATCTCCTCTTGATGATAACCATAAAGCTTATAGGTTCTATCCGCACATTTCAAATTTAGAACAACTTTGATAATGCTATTTTCTCGCTGCTTATCAAAAAAAATAAGGTTTTGATGAATAATAGAGCGATAAGTAAAGTCCAAGCTTTTTATATCAGAAAATCTTTGTAAAAGTTTTGGTAAAAAAAGCTCATAAATCGTCCCACCTTGAATATAGTTTCTATCGCCTAGATAATACAAATTATCTAGCAAAATTGGTTGAAATTTATCCATTTCTAAACCTTGCAAAATTACGAATATTTTTAATATGTTCATACGCAAAATTTCCAGAAATATCGGAGTTTTCAGGATAATTTTGCACTACAACACTGCCAATTCTAACCCTTGAATTTGCGCCAATCTTGATTCCGTCCTTAATCGTTACAGAAGGTCCCAAAATTACATTTTCTCCAAGTTTTGCGCTTCCACCTACCAAACAATTCCCTGACATTCGTGTAAGCTTACCAATACTACAATTTGCCGCAATATTACAAAGAACTGATACAGATACAGAATCCTGTAATTCCGTAATCCCCCACACAGACTTGCTCACAACGCTATTATCCATAATATGCACATTGTTGTTAATTTTAACACCACCATAACGTTTAATCATAATTTTTTCATTACCATTATAAGCCAACTCTAACCCTTGCGCACCAACAACCACGCCATTCCCCACATAAGAATCATTCCCCACATAAGAATTAGAGGCAATATAAGCATTCACACCTACTTCTACATTATCTCCCAGATAAACATTCTCTTCAATATACGCAGTTGGGTGAATTTTTACATTGACGCCACGATAGCTTTCTATATGGCAAATATGCTCTTTAAATCTTGAGCCATATTGGTTATGAATACTCCAAAAATAAAACTTTGGGTTGCTTGTGAGGAGGATTAAAATTTCTCTTTTAATGTAAGGCTTCAATTCCAAATAAACAGATTCTGTTGTAAGAAGAATTATGATATTTGGATTAGCAACTGCCTTTAAAAAAAAAGTTTTATTCTCGGCATAGCTTAATGTATTCTCAACCATAGATTCTACCGCACCAAGATGCTCTACACCCCATTTTTCAAGAGAAATTATATCCATATTCAAATGCAAAACCATATTTTATCCTCGTGTATCACCTGAATTAATTTAAAAAAATATTTAAAACACTGCGACTTCCAATGGGAGAATCCCCTTGATACTTCTTAAGCTGCTCATAATTTTGAAAATAACTTCTCGCACTTTCATAACGATTTAGAGATTCCGTGTTCAAAAACAAATTGATTGGGTGAAAAGAAATAATAAAGTAATGATTTTCAAAAAAAGAAAATCGCGTAAAATCAATTTTTTGTTCATACATACAAGCCACATCATCTGCCCAATGATAAGGACATCGGATTAATCTGTCCCAATTAATATAAGGCTTCAAAATACCCCCCCCCCCCCGCAGCCATAGCAGGAATACAAATATTACTCTCGTGCGTAATACCTAGATTTTTAGCCTCTTGCAAGATTCTGCTAGAAATTCCAAGACAATGGCTTCTCATAGATTTAGCCTCTGGGACAATATTTAAAAAATGTTTTAATACCTCTTTATAATTTTTACCATAAGTAAAATCTCCCTCCAACAGAGGATTGAAGTTAGGGTGGATTCCAAGTTCAAAATTTGGATTTGCGCGTAACCGCTCCAAAAGTGGAGTTTCGTGCGTTACAAACCAAGTTGCTTTAACATTAGCTTTTTCTATAATATCAATGCAATATTCCAAAACCTCATCACTTGCCCAATCTATATCAAAGGTTAAAAATATCTTTTGATACGAGCTAGGATTCTCTAAATCAATTTCACCTATATTGCCAAAAAACAAAATTACACCCAATCATTTAAATTAAAGATTCAATTATATCAAAATATTTGGAGCAATTTGGAATCCATTGCATTAAAAAATTTTATGGATTCTATCGGGATTGTTAATTGTGGCTCAAATCCTGTTTTTTGCACTACACCTTTAAGAGTATGAAATGTTTTGCCTAAAGATAATTTATAAATAAAGTCTAGCCCCAAAACCGCCTGATTCACGAATAGTCTATGACGATACAACTCAAAGTCATCTTCTACCCTTTCTATCATACAACGCGCAAGAATCCCTCCGCAATCTACTTCTTTGATTGCATAATGAATACTTGCCCCATAAAGCATATCTTTGTTATCAAAGGCTTGTTGGATAGAATTTAACCCAATATATTTTGGTAAAAGACTTGGGTGAAAATTAAACATTCTTTTACGATTATCCCCATAACACTCCAATAAATCGTAACGCAAAATTTTATTACAAGACAAAAAGACATAATCTATTTTTTCACTCAAAAACCATTCTTTTGCCTGTGATTCAAACTCCATATCTCCACATTTTTTAGCATAGATTGTTTTACTTAATTTCTTATCTTGCAAAAACGTCATTACTCCACAATCCCTATCGGATAGCAAAAGGATTTTATCAACTTTCAACAAATGTTTATTGTTCCAAATAAATTTAAAAAACGAACCCTCTCCCGTGCAGAAAAATGCAATATTCATTCGCTCTCCCTTAAAATGCTAAATGGAACAACATAAAAATAAGGATATTCCCTCAATAGTTCCGAAGCTTCAGCATTTAAAATTTTTTGATTATTCAATTTGCAATAATAATTATAACGTTTTTCCATTGCACCAAATTTTTCTTTAAATTTATATAAGCTTTCCTGACTTCTCCAAGTCCCACCCCAATTCCACCACTGACAACCACTCTCATAAGCTTCCGCCATAGCAATATAAATCAACAAAGGGAGAGCTTGCAGATTCCTAAACTCTAGCAAAGTCGCTGGTGTATAGTATTCTACAATTCCTCCAAAATAAAAGAGTAGCGAAGCTGCTATGGGTTTATTGTTGTAAAATGCCATATAAATTTTATACTCTGTATTTTCAAAATATTTAGCAATTTTTTCAAAGAATCTTTTTTCTTTTGGGATTCCATTATTAGCCAAAATATTCTTTCTATGCGTTTGATATAAAAAATCAATCTCTCTTGTTATAGCAACTTTTATATTCTCTTTAAGGGCTTTTTTGATATTGCGTCTCGCACTAGGAGCAAATGAAGCCAATAAGGAATCCCTATCCACCAATTTCGTCCATTGAGAAAGTCGCCTATCCACAAAATCGTGCAAAATACCGCCAGATTCTATTATCAACGGATTTTGAATATAATTTGCACTCGCAAATACAGAAGCAAGTTGATTATAAGATTCTCTTAAAAGAAAACTAGCCTCCGCATTATTTGCGATAATTCCCCCATTGCTTCCATAGAATGGCAGAGAATTTAAAACTTCTCCATACAAACCATTTTTAGACATCAAGGGCAAGATTCCGCAAACCTTATCTCCCTCCAAAGCAACCATATAGTGAGAACTGCATTGCAAAAAATCTTCTAAAAGATTCTTAAAAGGCAAAGAGTAATAGAGAGTTGCTGACATAGACTCTAAAAATGTATTATATGAGCTATGCAAGCGAAAATGTAGCTTTTCAACTCGCATAACACACCTCGCAAATTGAAAAGCAATAAAAATAATCAGCTAAACGCCCCCCCCCCCAGAAATTGTTTGCCAAGATCTCACATCAAAATCCACCATTTTTTCCAATTCTTCTATGTCAAATTTAAAAATCTCTTGCAAAATTTTTTCACAATCTTGTGGTATTGCTTCTTTTTTGCCTTTGAGATTCTCTTGAAGTTGCAAATATTTTTGTTTGTCTTGAATCTCTACATTTTCCTCTTTGCGAATATCATTTATTAAAAATCTGAATTTATCTCCGCCAAAATAATCTCTTAGCTCCTTTTGCACTTTAGCACTTACCACACTTGGGCTTGCGTGAATTGGTGCAGGTAGTGGCATAAAAGCGGTATCTAAAAGCCCCAAGAAACGATAAATCTTGAAAAGTGGCTCTAAATTGTCATTAGAGAGAGATTCTGACTTAATACATAAAATCTGCTCTTTGGGGAAAAATTCTAAAAATTCTTTAAGCTGCTTAGCATAAAATCCTCTGCCTGTGTAATCATAAGGTTGAATCTCACTCCAAATCCCATGTGATTCTTTGATTCTAATTTTTTCTCGCTTGATTGCATCGTAAAAACTCAATTCCTCTAAACCCTGCAGTGCAGTAAAGCGATAATTCCCCCACGCTCTTTGAATAGGATTGCGCAACATAAAGATAAATTTCATTTGCGGAAAATCCTTAGCAATCCTTTGAGCAACTCTTGCTCCGCCATAGAGATAGGAGCTAGAACGCTCTCCAACAGCCCTTTTATCTTCAGATGCTTCGCTGAAATATTCTTTTAAATACCACTCTAGCCCCTTTGCATATTCCCAACTCTTGTAGTAATAATGAGGCTCTGGGATTCTTCGCTTTGGCAAATAGACTTCGGAATGTTGAATAAGAAGCTCATATAAATAACTTGTTCCACCTGCGGCAGTGCCACCGATAATAAAATTAGGAGTTTTCACGCTGCCCTCCTATGCCACAAGAGGGCTGGGGCTTTTAAGAAATCCCCCCCCCCCACACACTAATGGATTTATATCTTTCATATTTCCTCCTATGTTTGTTGAAATAATTCTTGCAGGACACCCTGCAACTTTTGTATAAGGTGGGACATTTTTATTTACAAAGCTACAAGCCCCTACAATAGCTCCCTTTCCAATTGTAACGCCCATACTTATCACTGAATTAGGACCAATATAGCAGTAATCCTCTATTACAACAGGAGCATATTCAAGTGAGCCACCTCCTTGATGAGACCACTGCACACTATTGTGTGTATAAATCTGCACTCCAGCAGAAATAGAACAAAACTTACCAATTCTTAACCCCCCGCCTCCATCAAGAATACAAAAAGGACCAACAAAGGTATTTTCTCCTACTTGCACATCGCCAAAAACATAGACATTATCATAGCAGTTACTTCCCTCTCCCCATTGTAAATAATTTGCCTTTTCCCAACGATTACTAAGATATTCATTCAAGGGCAAGACTCTATTATATTTTATCTTTTTTCTATCCCTCAAATAAGAAAAGAAACTAAATATCTTTCTTTTTTGCTTTAAAATATTTTTATTTTTCATTGCTTTCCTATGTTAAGAACTTTTGAATAGTTTGAGAAATATACTCTACATCAACCCCCTTATAGCAAGGAAGTGTTAAAGTAGAATCTTCTAAAAATTTTGCATTCTTTTGAATCGCATTGTATTTATTCTTGCAAAAAGTTGTGCCACTTAAACAATAAGTGCCCAAAGTGCTTTCTATACCATTTTGATATAAATAAGTAATTAAATCATCTCTACAAATATTTTTTGGAACAACAAAAACCATAGACTGCACATTAAAAACTACTTCTTTATTAATTTCTTGAGCTTGGAATCCTAAAGGGTTCAAATATTGAATATATGCTTTCCTGATTTGGTTTCTTTCTTGAATGATATTGTCTAGCTTTTTTAACTGCTTGATACCCATAACAGCTTGTAATTCTGGAAGTCTATAATTATAACCAAAATCCACAAAGTCAAATTTATCTTGATGAAACACTGCTCCGTGATTTAATTTGATTTCAAAAAATTCCTTAAAACTTTCCTCATTAAAAACAACCGCCCCTCCTTCTCCTGTCGTTAAGAGTTTTCTAGGGTGAAAACTAAAACAACCCAACTCACCAAATGTGCCGGCTTTTTTACCGCACTCACTGCTGCCTATTGCACAAGCTGCGTCCTCTATCAATGGAATTTTATAATGCCGACATATTTCTTGAATCTTAGAAACACCACTAGGATTCCCTAGTGCATGCACAAAAATAACTGCTTTGGTCTTTTCAGAAATTTTCTTTTCAATCTCCTCTGGAAGCATATTAAAAGTAGATAAACAAACATCTGCAAATATCGGTTTAATTCCTAAATCCTCCAATACATTTGAAGTAGCAGGAAAGGAAAAGTCTGATACAATTACCTCATCTTGACTTTGCAGATTCAATGCCTTAAGGCAAATACTCAAAGCAGTAGTTGCTGATGTGGTTGCATAGGCATATTGGATATTCATGTAATCTTGTAAATTTTGCATAAATTGCTGAATATATTTGCCCTTTGTCAGCCAACCAGAATCAAAAATCTCTTTAAAATCTTCCTTGACTTCGTCAAAATGAATATAAGGTTGAATTAACTTTATCATTTAATATGCTCCCGATACCATTGTATGCTTCGTTTTAAGCCTTCATCAAAAGGAGTTAGTTGATAGTTAATTAAAGTTTTAATTTTCGCATTGCTTGCATTATGGCATTCTACATCAGAATTTCTAGCAGGTTTTTTTAAAATCTCCCCCTTAAAATCCATAAACTTTACAATTTTATTGATGACTTCTTGGATGGAAATTTGCCCCTCTGTTGAAATATTGACACTTTCTCCCCTTGGCATTAAAGGATAAACTTTGATAATTGCGTCAATCGTATCCTCTACATAGATAAAATCCCTGCTCTGCAAACCACTCCCATAAATCTCTGGTGAGACTCCTTTTAATATCCTATAAATTGTAATAGGAATCACTCCTGCTAAATAACCCTTATAATTTTGTCTAGGTCCATAATTATTAAAAGGTCTTACAATAAAAGAATCTAACCCAAACATAGAAACCCAACTTTTCAAAGCTATATCAGCAGCAGCCTTACCTGCTGCGTAAGTTGTAGTTGGGTTAATAGGGTGCTGTTCGTCCATTGGCTCATAAACTGCACTACCATAGACTTCTGAAGTTGAAAAATGCACAAGCGTTTGGAACAAACCCTTTCTTTGTGTTTCTAAAAGGTTGAGCATTATTGCGCTATTGACGCTAAAGCTATTTTTCGGATTCACAAATGAATAATTAAGAGCTTTGGTGGCGCAATTAAAAACAATATCTATTTTATGTCGCTCAAAAATATATTCCACAGATGAAAGAATCTCCATATCGTCTTTATAGAAAATAATTCCTTTTTGAATAGCAGATTTTAGATTTTCTTCATTACCCAAAAATAAATTATCAACCACAATAACTTGTTTTGCCCTTTCTTCGAGCAGTTTATCTACTAAATGACTGCCAATAAAACCAGCTCCACCTGTAACAAGAATCACACTATCATAAATAGGCTTCCTTAAAGATTCCATTATAATCCTCTTTTAATTTGGGATTGAATCTCATAAGCAACTTCCATAGCCACTAAAGCATCTTTTGCCTGAACAACCTCTCTTTGATTGCCCCTACAAACTTCAATAAAATCAATCAATTCTAATAAAAGTGCTTCTCTTGGCTTCACATCAATAGTTTCCATTTTAGAAGTAATAGAAACATTTTCAAGATACTGCTCTAAAGATTGTTTATTTACAAAGACTTCTTTGCTTAAAAGATTGCAATCCACATACATATTATCACAAGTAACACTAATATATCGCATACGCTTTTCTGTGATACGACTAGCGGTAATGGAAGAAAACACACCATTTTTATGTGTAATGATTGCTCTTGCAAATTCTATCATCTCTCTCTCACAACAACCGTAAGCATAAATGTTATCCACTGCACCATTGAGATACAAAGCTAAATCAATATCGTGAATCATCAAATCTATCACAACATCTACATCAGTAATGCGACTGCTAATTTTATTTGTCCTTGTAAAATCCATATTAATCACTACTTGACTATTATGGATTGCTTTTTTTAAGGCAGTAACTGCTGGATTATAACGCTCTATAAAACCTACTTGTAGGCACATATTGTGTTGTTGGACATATTGTGCGATCTTTTTGGTTGCCTCCAAAGTATGCGCTAAAGGTTTTTCAATAAAAATATTTTTTACTAATGGAGCAATCTTAAAGAAATAATCACTATGCGTAAAAGTAGGGGTTACAATAATCACACCATCTACCTTTTTCAAATCTTCATCAAGATTTGTTGAAAGTGGCACTTGATATTGTTTAGCAATCTCTCTAGCAGAATCTTGAGCAATATCGTAAATAAAACTAATCTCAACATGCTTTAACATAGATAAAATGCGCAAATGATTCTGCCCCATTCTGCCAACACCTAGTAAGCCGATTTTTATCCATTTGTCAGTTTGGCTTAGCATTGACTTTATTCCCCATTTTATCAATATAACTATAATGTTTTGCTGGATTCCCTATTACAAGACTATAATCCTCTACATCTTTGGTCACCACGCTACCTGCAGCCACCATTGCATACTTGCCAATCGTAACACCGCAAACAATTGTGGCATTTGCACCAATACTTGCCCCTTTTCTGACAAGAGTTGGTGTTATCTCCCAATTTTCATTGAAAGCTCTAGGAATCTTATCGTTTGTAAAAGCAACATTTGGTCCAACAAACACATCGTCTTCCAAAGTAACCCCTTGAAAAACAGAGACACTATTTTGAATCTTGCATCTTGCACCAATGGAAACATTTTCAGCAATATACACATCCTTAGAAAGGATACAATTTTTACCAATATTAGCAAACTCACGGATTTGGACATTCTGCCAAACCTTTGTTTCCTCTCCAATTTTTGCCTCTTTTGCAACATTTGCAGTAGAATGAATAAAAACCATAAAAAACCTTTTATTTAGGTTTTTTATTATCTCACAAGATAACTTAAAAAAACAATTTTAATTTAACTACAAGATTCCATCTTGCTTCATTTTAGTAACGAGATTGTTTTGATACATATAAAGCAATACATCATCAGGTAACATAGAAATTTTTTCTGGGATAGAAAAATATCTTTTCAACCTTGCATTCGTAATCTCAAAATATCCCTTATAAATATTCATTGTGTTTTTATCTATCACTCTAGTTCTATAAGAGGGACACCTATAACACAATCCATTGAGTGCAGATTCAACAAATTCACTATTAATTGCCTTTATTGCATCATCTAAACTATTGATATAAATATTTTGAGTTTTGCTTTCTAAAGCTTTTGGATAAGATGCCATATAGCAACAAGCCATAATATCACCATTGACTTGGATAATGCATCCTCCAAAATCCTCACATAGCAGAATCGGGTAGCGACTATTTCTATCACTTTGTTGTTCCCTATCATCAAAAGTTGTTTCTCGAATCTTTACAATCTGATTTACATTAGCAGATTTAAAGGTATCTAAAATCGTATCAAATTCATCGTGATTTTGGATTTGCTCTACAAAATTAACTTGCTTATAAACATTGGATAATTCACCAATTAAAAAAGGAGCATTTATTGTATTCTCAAACAACTTTTTATTACCCCCTCTTATGGATTGAAATAAATTAAAATCCAATGTATCAACACTTGCGCAAAGAATGCTTATATTAAAATTCTTTAGTTTTTTTATTGTTTCTTTATCCAACAAAGAAGCATTCGTGGTTACAGATACACTGACACCTAATTTGGTAGTATATTCCAAAAATTCCTCCCAATGAGGATACAAAAAGAATTCGCCTTGTGGCGTCAATCCTATGTTTGTTATTCCATATTCCACAATTTTATCTACAGCCATTTTTGCCATTTCTAAAGGCATATTTTTATTTTTTAATTCAGGATTATTGGAATAATATTTCGTCTTATAAGGATTGTCTTTTCCGTGCCAAGGACACATTGGGCAATAATAATTACAGAAAGTTGTTACTTGTAATGTAATGGTAGTTGGCTTGAATTGAGTAATCAGGAGTTTGGCAATTTCATTGATTTGCTCTTGAGGTAAAAACTTTGGCGGTTCTTTATCCCACTGATTGCTTTCCTCCCAAGATTCAGGAGATTCCAATAAATGATGACACGGATAACGAAAGAATAACCCCCCCCCCCCGCAGAATTAGCCTCTATTAAATTATTGCTTTTATTATAATTTTCGCTCGTTACACAAAAAGATAAATTCTCATTTCTCCATTGTTCAAAAAGCGGTTGTAAAACTGCTGGTGTCATAAAAAGCCTTTGCTTGTTAGGATTCGAAGCTTGATTATAACATAAACTTTAGTTATCTTTCAATACTACAAAATTCCATCTTGTTTCATTTTGGTAACGAGATTGTTTTGATACAACCATAATAAAATATGATTTGGGGTGCTTTGCAAATCTTTTGGAACCTTAAAATATTGTTTGAATTCTTGTTCATTTATAGCAAGATATTTTCCTTCAATAGACATTTCTTTTTGTCGTTTAAAAGTCATTTGATACAAATCGCAGTTACAACACAACTTCATTACATCTTCATCTTTATTTACCATTAAGGAATGTTGATAAGAAATTACTTCCTCTATGGAATGTTCTTTTAAAGAACAAACACCTAGTTTATGCTTGATATATTTATAGCGATTCGCAAAACCACAACAAGTAACAAGATTTCCATCTATTAAAATCACAATATTATTATAAGCTCCACACAATCCGTGAATATATTGCTGTCTATTAATTGGTAGAATCGTCATTTCCTTATCGCAACTTGTATGCAATTCAATGCCACAAGAAATAAATTTCACATTAGAGTTTTCATAAAATTTAAGTACCTCCTCCTTTTCTCCAATATTTGGCTGTTGTTGAACAAAATGCACGTGCGTATAAATTCCTGATTCTGCTGCAAGAATTGGAGCATTAATAGCGGTTTGATAATCCTTTTCTTTTGGGCTTCTCACTTTAGCATAAGTTTCTTGTTTGACAGAATCAATAGAGAAAATCAACTCATCAAACCTTATATCCTTAAGCTTAGCAATCACCTCTTTTGTGAGAAAAGAGCCATTAGTTGTTGCAGAAATCTTTAAACCCTTTGATTTAATGTAGCGACTAATTTCCTCCCAATAAGGATAGACAAAAAATTCTCCACTAGGAGACATTGCAACCATATTCGCACCATAATCCACTATTTTATCCACATAACCTTTCGCTTCCTCTAAGGGCATATTTTGGGGTTTCAAGCTTGGATTATCCTTGAAATATTTTCCCTCGTAACCCTCCCCGTGAAATGGACACATTGGGCAAACATAGTTACACTTTGTAGTTACTTGCAGATAAATTGTTTTGGGTTTGGCATTACACAGGAGACAAGATGCGATTTTTTCTACCAATTCCTTTGAGATAAACAAGGGAGGCTCTCCATTCCAATTATTACGCTCCTCCCAATCTCCAAAAGACTCTAATAAATGGCTATTAGGATAACTAATCCCCCCCCCCCCGACAGATTATTGGAATCTTTGTTATAAATTCCATTTACTTTATTGTAATTTTTGTTATTAACACAAAAACAAACTCCTTCTTTTCTAAGTCGTTCAAAAAGCGGTTGTAAAACTGCTGGTGTCATAAAAAGCCTTTACTTATGAGATTCAAAGCTTGATTGTAACATAAATTTTAGTTGTCTTTCAATATTACAAGATTCCATCTTGCTTCATTTTGGTAACGAGATTGTTTTGATACATATAAAGTAAAACATCATCGGGTAAAGAAGAGATTTTCTCTGGGATACAAAACCAAATCTCTCTACCAAAATTTCTTAAAACAAAATATCCCTTTTCTACCCTTTTTTCTTGAGTGCTTACAATGCTTGGAACATAAGCACCACACTTTTTACACTTATCAATCATTAAAGGATTCTTTGCTAAAAAATTGTGCAACTTGTCTAAAGATTCTCCAAAAGTTTTATCATTTAGCACATTGGGTAGATTGTTTTTAATTTCATTGATAAAATAATACATAGAACAACAACCCACAAGCGTTCCATCTAATAAAATAATGTATTCATTACCTGCGCACAATCCGTGAATATAATGTGTTGCTTCACGAAATTCTCTTACTCTTTTGATATTCTTATCACTTACCTCACATTCAAATCCATTTCTAATCTGTTGGATTCTATGGGGACGATAATATTCAAGAACTTGCTTAAAGCCACCCTTATTGACTTTCTGCTCTGTAAAATGGACAGCAGTATAGATTCCAATATTTTTAGCAATAATTGGAGCTTGCAAAGCATTTTTATAATATTTATGATTGGGGCTTCTTACTTGTTTATAAACTTCTTCATCAATAGAATCTATACTAAAATTAATCTCATCTACTCTAGCATCTTTCAATTTATCTGCCATTTCTTTGTCCATTAATGACCCATTAGAAGTAAAAACAACATAAAAGCCTTTTGCTTTGCAATATTTAATAACCTCTATTAAATGGGGATACAAGAGAGGCTCACCTTGTGTTGTTAAACTAATACGAGAAATACCATAATCAGAAACTTTATCAATAATTTTATACGCTTTCTCCAATTCCATATCACCAACAAATTGTGGATTATCTTGAAAATATGATTTCTCTCCAAGATACCCCTTGCCGTGGAATGTACACATTGGACAAGCATAATTGCATTTGGAAGTTAAATATAAGGTTACAGAATAAATTTTTTTACGATTTTGGAGTAGCCATACTGCTATTTTTTCAACTTGCCAACTAGGCAAATAATCTGGAATTTTATCATTCCAAAGATTGCTTTCTAACCATTTGCCCCCCCCCCCGCACAATTCATCAGGCAAAAAAGGGTATCCTATTTGTGCATTCTCCTTTAGACTATCGGATAAATATAAAGATTCTGTTTTATTATAATTTTCATTTGTTACACAAAATGGAATCCCCTCCTTTCTCCATTGTTCAAAAAGTGGTTGTAAGATTATCGGTGTCATTTTACTCCTTTTATAAAATTTTGTCCTGCTTCATTTTAGCAACAAGATTGTTTTGATACATATAAAGTAAAACATCATCGGGTAAAGAAGAAATTTTACTAGGAATCTTAAAATGTTGCTCATTATCATTATGTCTTATTGCATAATACTTTTTATCAATAAATTTTTGGCAGTCAATATTGGAATAACTATTATACAAATCGCAATGATGACACATATTCATCATATCTTCATCTCTATTGATTAATAAATCATAATTATATTTAATGACTTCAGATAGACTATGATTTTTTAATGAACATTTATCTAGTTTAGGCTTTATTGCGGAATATCTCGTCCCCATTCCACAGCAAGTGATAAAATTACCATCAATCATTATACCACTATCATAGGCATTGCATAAGCCGTGTATATATTCGTGTCTCAATATGGGCAATTTAGCGCGATTTTGGTTGTTATCCGTATATCGTTGGACACAGCAAGAAACACTATTTACCCCTCCCTTTTTATAAAATGTGAATAATTCCTCTTTTTCTCCAATATTTGGCTGTTGCTGAACAAAATGCACGTGGGTGTAAATTCCTGCTTCTGCTGCAAGAATTGGAGCATTAATAGCGGTTTGATAATCCTTTTCTTTTGGACTTCTCACCTTAACATAAGTCTCTTTGTTAATAGAATCAATGGAAAAAACCATTTCATCAAAACCCATATCTTTAAGCTTCTCAATCACTTCTTTGGTTACCAAAGAACCATTTGTGGTGGTAGAAATCCTCAAACCCTTTGATTTAATATAACGACTAATTTCCTCCCAATAAGGATAAGTAAAAAATTCTCCCTGTGGCGACAAAGCCACCAACTCTATCCCATACTCTGCCATTTTATCTACATACATTTTTGCATCTTCTAAGGGCATATTTTGAGGTTTTAAGCTTGGATTATCCTTGAAGTATTTTCCCTCATAACCCTCCCCGTGGAATGGACACATAGGGCAGACATAGTTACACTTGGAAGTTACTTGCAAATACATTGTTTTTAATTTTATATATTTCAACAAATGCATTGCTATTCTTTCCACCATTTCTTTGGGTATAGCTTTAGGAACTTCACCCTCAAACGCATTTCTCTCTTCAAAATCCCCAATTTCTCCCAATAATTCTCCATAAGGATAAACAATAGTGCTAATAATGCCCCCCCCCCCGCTATCTTTCGCTTGGGACTCACGATTTATTATTACCTTATTATAATTCAAGTTGGTTACGCAAAAAGAAAGATTCTCTTTTTTTAACTCATTAAATAATTCCTGCAATATAATTGGCGTCATACCGCTAATACCTCCAAAATCAATTTCATAAAATCATTTTGCTCCATTTTATGATACAAACCATAATGCACCCTAAAAAAGCTAATAAATTTTTCCCGTTTTTCAGCATCATTAAAAATACTTATTATATTATTTAGGTTTTCAATACATTCTAAAGCATTGCTATACCAAGTATTATCTGCCAACCAAAAATACTTTTCAAATTCTTTAAAAGACAAGGGTGAATTTTCTGCCAAAAAGAAATTTTGCTTACATACTTCAATGGATTGTAAGCGAATATTATGTAATTCTTGTTTTGTTATACTTAAAAGTGCCATACAAGAAACACCTCTGAATTTATATGTAAATTCTGTCCTAGATTCTCCCTGTTGCATCGGAAAAGTATCACAAAATATATCAATAATATGCCCATAAATATGTGGATCTACGAATCCGGGCATAAAGAATCGCTCCGAGATTCCAAGCTTTTCAACTTTCTCTCTAATCACAGGGATATTCCCAGCTCCAGCCGCAATGAAAATCGTATTTTTGTGCTTTTGCATTACCTCCGCAATCGCCCCTAAATACGCATCACTATCCACTTTTACAAGCCTTCCAATCACGCCTAGCACAATCGTGTCTTCCCCAATAGGATACTTGGCTTTCTCTGCTGCAATCGCTTCGGGTGCGCGGGGCGGATTATAGAATCTATCCCTATCCATAGGCACAGCAATTAAATCAAATTTGTATTTTTCACCTACTGCACAATGGCTTATCCTCTCATCAATCCCGCTAATATCATACCTGCCATTCCCGTGGCTCCAAAAGATTTGCTTCGGCGCACTTCTTGTAGCAAACAGAAAATCACTCCCATCAATCGTTCCTGTGGAGATGAGAATATCTATTTCATCAGCAAGGATTCTATTTCTAAGCGTCATTGCCTTTTGCAAATGCGGGACATAATAGCTATACTCTTGCACCAAGCCAAACGCAGGACTCACCACAGACGCACCAATCTCCACCAAAGATTGCATAGTTGGAATATCATCAATACTCTTTTGAATATATGCCATAGAATACACCACAATTTCGTATTGACTTGCAAACTCCTCCTCACTTAGCAACGCCTTAATCAGCGAATACTCCACCTTATAAGGCGAATTTGCAACGATTCTATCCTTTAAGATTCCAATTTTTATTTTGCGCCCCGCACTCCTATCCACCGCTTTCTTGCATTGTGGCAAAGTCTTGCCATATTCCACGAAATAAGGCTCTACAAGCTTCACAACCTTATCATTGTATTCCTGCCAATCCTCCTGCGTCTGTGCAGAATTTCCAAATTTATGGTAAATGTAAAATTCCACATACATTGCCAAATCCAAATTTCCCTGCTCCAAAAGCCGCTTTAACACAGAAAGCCACACCGGAAAATTCTCGCGCCATTTTAAGTCATTGAAATAATGCTTGACATTCCAAAAAATATGCATACTCCACAGAAAAATAGTTTTTTTCTTTCTATCTGAAATCTGCCAAAAATACTCCTCCTCCAAAGCCTCTTTTTGAATCTTTAAAATCCACTCAATGGGGAGTTGATAATAAAAGCAAAAATCTAGCACAAAGACATTGAGCCCCTCCATATATTGCTCAACCAAATCCAAATAAATAATATGCCGCAAAAAGAACTTAATCGCCTCTTCCCTATCGCCTCTAAGCAACATTGCCACGCTAATACAATTAATAAATACCAATCGCTCATAGTCAGATTCCGTGCTTTTGACATAACTTACCAAATCTATGAAGCTATCAAACCGCGCGTCTTGTGGAATCTCATAATCTGCACCACAACCCCCAAAGATTCCAAAGCACCATAAAAGATTATAATCAGGAATATCGCCTTTATGATAAATCAAATCTAATGCTTTTTGTCGCAACAATGCGATAATTTCTAAGCGCGTTGCAGATTCTAGCTCCTCTTGCCCTTGCTTCCCAAGGGAGCGAATCAGCAAGATTACCTCATCAAGTGCTGTTTTATAACTTGCCGCCTTTAATTTTGTTAAAATTTCTTGTCCAATTAATTGTGTAGGTTGCATTGTTCGTCTTTAGTTTTAGGATTCTGTAAATATCGGCGGATTTTAGCAAAACTTTAGTTAAAATCAATAATTTTGGTTATTTTGTCCCTGCAAATCTGCAATGCAAGATTCCGTATTTATGGTTTTACACATTGCCACAATTCTTCACAGAATCTCACAACGACAGAGAATTATCTCTTTTGTGAAGCACAATTTTAAAAAGTGGAACACCATTTGCTTTATCCTCTGCAAATTCAAATTTTTGCAAAGGATGCATAATGAGTTATAGGATATACACCAATGTGAATGCGTTAAACGCGCACACTTCAGGAATTGTGAATAATCGCAATATGTCAGAATCGCTAGAGAAATTAAGCTCTGGCTTACGAATCAACAAAGCAGCAGATGACGCTTCAGGAATGGCGATTGCCGATAGTTTGCGTTCTCAAGCTGCCGCTCTTGGACAAGCTACCAACAATGCTAATGACGCAATCGGTATGATTCAAACTGCAGATAAAGCGATGGACGAGCAAATCAAAATCTTGGATTTAATCAAAACCAAAGCAACACAAGCTGCACAAGACGGACAAACTAGAACAACAAGAAATGCTCTCCAAAGTGATATTTTAAGACTTATGGAAGAATTGGATAATATTGCAAATACTACAAGCTTCAACGGGCAACAAATGCTCTCTGGTGCTTTTACAAACAAAGAATTCCAAATTGGTGCTTATTCTAACACCACAGTAAAAGCTTCTATTCAGCCAACAAACTCTCACAAAATTGGACATGTCCGCTATGAAACTGCTGCTGAAATGTCTGTAAGTGCTGGAACAAGTAGCTTGACAGAAGTTACGCTTAGATTCTTAAATACCGATGGCACAAACAACTATGCAATTGAATCTGTGAGAATCTCTACAACTGCTGGAACAGGAATCGGTGCTCTTGCAGAAGCAATCAACAAAAACTCTGACACATTAGGCGTGCGTGCGACTTATATCGTGCAAGGACAAGGAGCAGGCGCAATTGGTTCTGGAACCGTGCGCGGACTTACAATCAACGGAATCAAAATCGGAGACATCAACGATGTAATGAAAAACGACTATGATGGCAAGCTCATTGCTGCAATCAATGCACAAAAAGAGCGCACAGGGGTGCAAGCCTCTCTTAGTATCTCGGGCGCATTGCAACTCACAAGCAACGACGGACGCGCAATTTCTGTGCAAGTAGATGGTGGCTCACACGTGATTAATGGTGTCAATAGTGCAAATGCTCCTCTAACTGCTGGTGGTTCTTTTGCTGGAGTTTCAGGCACAACACACGCAATTGTTGGACGCTTAACCTTGATTCGCCTTAATGCAAGAGATATTTTAGTCTCTGGTGCAAATTTCTCTCAAATTGGTTTGCACTCTGGCGCAGCAAACATTGCAGCAGGCTCTGGATTAGCACAATACACCGTCAATCTCCGTAGCGTCAATGGAGAGTTTGGCGCAGATATTGCCTCTGCGATTGGTGCGAACTACAATACTGCAGTAGCATTTGTCAATAAAGGTGGAATCGGAGCAGGTGTAACAAGTATGGAAGGTGCAATGGCAGTTATGGATATGGCACAATCTGCGCAAGAACATCTAGATAGAATCCGTGCAGATTTGGGTTCTGTGCAACAACAACTTGTTGTAACCATTAACAACATTACCGTAACACAAGTCAATGTCAAATCTGCAGAATCTCAAATCCGTGATGTGGATTTCGCAAGCGAATCTGCAAACTTCTCTAAAACAAACATTCTAGCGCAATCCGGAAGCTTTGCAATGGCGCAAGCTAACCAAGTGCAACAAAATGTTCTTAAACTTTTACAATAACTAAAGCCCAACTTTTTGGGCTTTTTTGCTATAATCTTTTCCGTATTTTATTTTCACCAAACTTAAGGAATCCCTATGTCCCAATCTCTAAATTCCCGTTTTGATAAAAATCTTAAAGCCCTCTTTAAAGTCAATCCCTTACTCGCAGCACAACTCCAAATTTTAGAACCCAATAAAAAATACGAAGTCTATATCGGGCAAGACCCTTTGAATATTAATATTTACGACAAGGAAAACAAAACTGCACTTTATGCCAAAGAACCGCTAGTGCAAACATTAGAAAAAATGAAAGAATTTGAACCTTTCAAGCTCTATCCATTTTTTTATTTTTTTGGCTTTGGCAATGGAATCTTTTATCGTCTCTTACTCAATGAAAATTCAAAAACGATAAAAAAACTTTTTATTTTTGAGCCAGAGCTAGAAATCATCTATATTGCGCTAAATTTCGCAGACTTCAGTGCAGAAATTGCAGCGGGAAAACTTTTGATTTTTTGGACGGGAACAATAAGTTTTGGGGAATTAGATTCATATTTGGCAAGTGAGGGACAATGGATTTATTCTCGCATTTACAACTTACATCTTTACAATAGCTATTATGGACGATACGATAAAGAATGCTTGAATTTAAACTCAATCATCACGCGCTCTCTAGGACACCACGTCATTTCTGTGGGGAACGATTCTACAGACGCACTCATCGGACTAGAACATCACCTACAAAATCTCCCAGAAATGATTACAACACCCTCTATGAAAGAACTTATTTCAAAAGTCAAAAACACAAATACCGCCGTGATTGTTTCTACAGGACCTTCGCTTTATAAGCAATTACCGCTTTTAAAGCAATATGCACCTTACCTCACAATTTTTTGCGTAGATGCTTCTTTCCCAATTCTCACTAAACACGGAATTAAACCCGATATTGTTGTAACCTTAGAACGCGTAGAACCTACTGCGGATTTTTACAAAAAAACTCCAAAATCCGCGCAAAAAAATATTATTTTCGCGCTTACGAGTATCGTGCATCAAGAAACAAAAAACTCTATCACGCAAGGCATAAAAACTTATAGTATGCGCCCCTTTGGTTACACAAGATTTTTTGATTTAAAAGAATATGGTTATGCAGGAATCGGAATGAGTGCTGCAAATATGGCTTATGAGTTAATTGTGCATAGTAAATTTGAAAAATGTATTTTTATCGGGCAGGATTTAGCCTTTTCGCCTGATGGCAAAACACATTCCAAAGATGCGATTTTTGGCGAAAATGAATCTCAATACAAAAAATCCGATAACGCGTTAGAAAAAATTTTAGTTCCTGCTTATGGCGGAAAAGGCTTTGTAGAAACAAACAATGTTTGGAAAATGTTTTTGAATTTCTTTGAAAAAGATATTACTGAAACACCTTATCCACTAGAAGTGATTAATGCCACAGAGGGAGGAGCAAGGATAGAGGGGACAAAAGAGATTCCATTCCAAGAAGTGCTAGAATCCCTACCAAAAGTAAAAAAATCTCTTATTCAGCTTACACCACCTACCAAAGCAGAAATTGCTGCCAACAAAAAACAAATGGAAGCAAAAGTGAAAGAATTTTTAGACTATGGCTACAAAAAGAAAAAAATGGTAGAAAAACTATTTTTAAGAGTTGTCAAAATGACAGAAGAGTTAGAACGATTGAATCGTGAAAATAAACTAGAAAAAATCAATTTTACCAAAATGGATAAATTGCTAGAGGAAATTGATGATGTCAAAAATTTCTTTTTAGAAGACGCTTTTATTAAAGTTTTCATTGACGCTGTGCAATCCTACATCGTGCATCAAGAATTAGAATTTGCTAAAATTGTCGTGCGCCCTGTGCATACCCTTATTGAAAAGCAAGTCAAACAAATTGATTGGCTTTATGCACATAAATATTGGCTTTTTTCTCTTGCAGGTGGAATGGACGCAGCTTTAGAGACTGCTAAACGCGCAGCTAAAACTTGGATGAATATTCCAAAGAAATATGACACTACAAATACCATTACAAAGGAAACTAAATGAAACTTGTTTATGCGCCAAGCTTTAGAGAATCTCAAGACATTCTGCACGCCAATGTTTTATGTGGTTATGACATTTCTGTGCTTGAATGCTTACTAAAAGCAAATAATGGGGGGGGGGGGGCAAAATAAATGAAGTCCTCTATCTTCCAAACCCTAAAACTCCAAAATCTTACAATAAGGTAATTTTAGACTCCCTCCCCTCTATTAAATCCATAAAATCCTTATCGGGTGCTAGAAGCTGTGATACCCTCATCACAGACCTCTCTACACTTGCTCTTATGTTTAATCTACAATTTTTAAAGCCTAGTGTGCTGTTTTTGTTAGGCAAACCCTAAAAGATTTGCCAAATCTAGCACCAACCAAGACGCAAGAGATTTTAAACTTTATTCAAGAGGACTTACTATGAATACTCAATACCAAATCAATACTTTCATTCAACTTACCACCCAAAAAATCAAGGAATCCCTAAGCTCTAAAAGAAAGAATATTGCTATTGTCTCTTATTATCCCACCTATCGTTCCAATTATGGTAATCTCATCACTGAACTAAAGAAAGATTACAATGTGATTACTATTGTAGATAGAATCTTAAATGATGATTTTAAAAAATCCGCACACGCTAACTTTCACTTCCCTTGGCGTATCATAGATGGAGAAACACACTATTACCTAAACACCGATATTCCTAAATTGGTTATTGTTTTTTGTTTATTTTATGTCCAAGATTCCTAAAATCTACCCTAAAGGACGAATCTTATCTAATTCTAGCCGGACTTAGCGGAATCACAATTTACAATCTCTTTTTAAATCTTGCAATGGATTATTCTAAAGTATCAAATGTCAGTGTCATCATTGCAACAGCACCACTTTTTACTGCGCTACTTGCAGCATTTTTAAAAATCGAAAAACTTTCATTTATCTTTTTTGTTGCCTTTATCTTGTGTATGAGCGGAATCGTGCTTTTAAGCTATGAAGATGAGGGATTCTCCTTTAACCCTTTGGGTGATAGTTTTGCGCTTTTATCGGCACTTGGCTGGGCAGCTTACTCACTTTTAATCCTCAAGATTATGCACAAGAGAGGAAATCTTATCTTGATTACACGCCGCATAATCTTTTATGGAATTTTAGGAATGCTGCCGAGCTTTTTATTTTTGGATTTTGCTCCAAATTTAATACTTTTATTAGATCCAAAAATCGCTTTTAATCTGATTTTTTTAGCACTTTTTGCTTCAGGATTATGCTTTTTATTATGGAATCACGCAACACTACTTATCGGTGCTATTAAAACAAATGTTTATGTTTATTTAACACCTCTCATTACTATTATTGTTTCTTTTTTTGTTTTGGGAGAAAAACTCTCTATTTTAGCCCTATTTGGTGCATTCTTAACTCTTCTCGGAGTTATCTTAGCGGAGTCCAAATTCTCAAAACCTATCTCCTTAATAATTTAAGCACCCTTGTAAGCACTTCCCTCTTTCACACTATTCTTTTATTGCCATCACAAGAAAATCTTTAGGCTTTTTGCGACACATAATGCAGAATCTCACCTTTTAGGATTCCATTGTAAAGTTTTCTGTATGCAAGATGACAGATTGTTTCGTTGTTGTTTCACTCCACCCCGCAATGACGAAGTGGCAAGATTCTTGTGTTATCTTTGCACATCTCTAGCACTTTTTCGCCCTTGACTTCCTTTTCTTTACTGATTTGGAAGCCGAATTTCTTATGCAAATTTATTACCTGCTTGTTGAGCGCAAAGACTTCCAAAGTAAGCTGCCTAGCTCCCAAAATATCAAAGGCAAACACCAAGCTCACTTGTTCTAAAACGCGTCCGATTCCGCTTAGGCTTAGGTTCGGATTGCCAAAGAATCCAAACTCCACTTCCTCACTACTTTTCTTACCAAAATTAATACTCCCCAATCCAACCCCACAAAATCGCAAAAGAAAATATTGTTTTTGGGGATTCTGCCTTAAGGATTCTATAAAGGCAAAATGTTCTGCAAGCGAAATTTCCTTTTGATTATAAAGATTTTTGGCAACTTCAGGATGGTTGCGCCATTGCAAAACCTCTTTCTTTTCCAAATCACTTAAAACAACATAATCCTCTAGCTCCAAGCAAAGAATCTCTAAATTATTCCCCCCCCCCCGCAGAATCGGCAGAATCGCAGACATAGATTTTTAGCACAAATTTTTTACCCTCTTTAATAAAAAACGCAGGGAACTCCTCATTGCTCACAATCCTCAAAAGATTAAATTGCGACTCCAAACTTTTTGCAATATCTAGCTCACTATCTTTTGGGCTTCGCTTAGGGTAGAAGCTCTCCTCTCCGCTCTGCGCCTTTGGACTTAAAGTTGGGAATTTTTCCAAAAACTCCAAACATAGCTTTTGGCACATCTTGGCTTGCTTGTCTCTTAGTTCCTCATAAAGCTCTAATCCGCTTAAATGCAAAGTTTCTTGCAAATAAATCGCGCCATTATCTGCTTTTGCATCTGCTCTAAAAAGCGTAAAAACAATGGAATCCTTACCCTCTAGCACCTGCCAAAAAAGAGGCGACCAACCTTTGCCTTTGGGTAGTGCAGACGCGTGAATCACGAGATTGTATTCGTGCAAATCTAAAAACTCTTGCTCTATTAGTTGATGATAGGAGAGGATAAAAACGATTCCATAAGATTCCTTTAAATCTTTATGAGAAAAATACAGCTTGGCATTTGGAATCTTGCTTTCTAGCTCTTTTGCATAAGGGATAAACCACTGGTTTGGAGAAGTAAGAATCGCCACCTTCATCTATGCCACCTTTACGCGCATAGGCTTAAAAATGGGCTTGGAATCGCCCTTAAGCTTTGCGATTCCACATTTTTGGAAGCTTTGTGTATTTTGTAAGCAAGAAGTGAATAATCCTGTGTAGCTAAAATTGTAGTTTGTGTGGAAAAAAAATGGAGTAAAGTGGCTTTTATTGCCCCCCCCCCCGCAGAGAATACGAAATAACTCATTTGCGCGTCCTTATTTGTAAATTGAAAACCAAATCTTTGGTAAAGAGAAATCGCCTTTTGATTCGTGTTCAAGGCACAGGCGTAAATTTTCACAACTCCTAGCGTCTCTTGCGCGTATTTTAGCATTGCTTCCATTAATGCCGCTCCATATCCCTTTAAATCTGGGTTTTGATAGATTCCAAACTCACAAGAGATTCCGTGCTGAATGTCTATAAAGCAAAGCACCCCCAAGATTTCATCGTCTTGCAAAGCCAAAAAATATTGTTTCGTGGAATCCTGCTTCAAGGATTCCATAAATTGCAAGTGTTCTTTTAGCGTAATCGTCTGTGTTCTCATCAAAGGGGCAATTTTTAGGTGATTGCGCCACCCAAACACCAAAACCTTTTCTATCTCATCTAAATCCACAAAATTTTTTAACATCATCACAGAATCCTAGCCCAAAATCCCTACAAGATAAGCGGATAATGCGCTCATTCCTCCACTTACAACAAGGATTCCAATGCAAATCAAAAGCCCTCCTGCACACCATTCAATCCACTTAAAATAAGCCTTAATCCATTCTAAAAAATTAAAAGCATAGCCAATGAGTAGTGCGCAAAACAAGAAAGGGAGCGAAAGTCCAAGCGTGTAAATCACAAGCAATGCAATTCCGCTTCCCTCTTCTAAACTAGCTAGGGAAATAATGCTTGCCAAAATTGGACCCACGCAAGGCGTCCAACCGAGTGCAAAACTCACGCCAAGCAAAAAGGGGGCGAAAAAGTCTTTCAAAAAAGAAAAGTTGTATTCTGTGCAAAAGTTTTTTGTATAATTTAAAAATGGAATCCTCAAAATTCCTAAGATATGCAGCCCAAAGATAATTAAGATTCCACCTGCAAGATAACGCAAAATAGGGCTTAAAAGAATCCATCCTTGTAAGATTCTAGCAGCCACTGCACCCAATAGGACAAAAACGATTCCAAATCCCAAAACAAAAAATACTGCGCTTCTTAAGATTCTAAATCGCTTCCTTAAATCCAAGTTTTTAGAATCTTTCATTTCTCGTAGTGAAATTTCAGAGATATACGAGAGATATGCAGGAATAAGTGGCAAAATGCAAGGGCTAATAAAAGTTAGAATCCCTGCGACTAAGCTGATTAAATGTGGAGCACTCTCAAAAAACCCAAACAGTGATTCTTCCACCCTTACACCTTGCAAACCTTAAATTTAATCAAGTAAATTTGGCAACCAAAGTGAAATTTCTGGCACATAAGTAACAAGCCCAAGCCCTAAGAGCAAGACACAGAGCCAAGGAATTACCGAGAGGGTAACATCTTTGAGACTTAAACCCGTAAGCGAGCTTGCTA
Organism: Helicobacter ganmani; assembly: GCF_003364315.1. Classification (NCBI taxonomy): domain Bacteria; kingdom Pseudomonadati; phylum Campylobacterota; class Epsilonproteobacteria; order Campylobacterales; family Helicobacteraceae; genus Helicobacter; species Helicobacter ganmani. Next base: position 29,637 of record NZ_NXLS01000003.1, read on the forward strand.
CAAAGAGATTTAAGCCCACAGGCGGGGTTAGCATACCTAGTTCCATATTGACAATCATTGCGATTCCAAAGTGAATCGGGTCAATTCCTAGTTGTAAAGCTATCGGCAATAATAAAGGTGTCATAATCATCACGACAGAGCTAGGCTCCATAAATTGTCCCATAATAAAAAGTGCGATATTCACTAAAATCAAGAATAACCACCAGCTCATATTCATATTCACTAGCGATTCAGCAATCATATGTGGAATCCGCTCACTTGTGAGGAAATGCGCAAACACAACCGCAAAGCCAATGATAAAGAAAATCATTGCTGTGGTAATTGCTGCGTCCAAAAGCACTCCATAAAGCTCTTTTATCTTAATATCTTTATAAACAAAAATAGATACAATGAAAGCATATACTGCACTAATTCCCGCTGCCTCTGTGGCTGTGAAAAGCCCTGCGTAGATTCCGCCAATCACCACAATCACAATGAGTAATGCCCAAAATGCTTCTTTGAATTTAGCCCAACGCTCACTAAATTTTGCAGGTTCTGTCGCTTTGAATCCTAATCGTCTCGCACCAAAATACGCATAAACCATCATCATTCCACCAATCATTACACCCGGAATAACGCCTGCCATAAATAATTTTTCAATAGAAACTTCCGCAGTTACCCCATAAACAATCATTACAACAGAAGGTGGAATCAAAATCCCAAGACTTCCCGCAGAAGTAATCGCCCCTACTGAATAGCTTTTGGGATAGCCTGCTTGGCTAAGAGCCACAAACATTACAGAACCAATCGCAACAACCGTCGCAGGAGAACTTCCACTCACAGCAGCAAAGATAATACAAGCCAAAATCGCACTCATTGGGAGACCACCGGGTAAATGCCCCACAATGCTTCTTGCAAAATCTACGATTCTTTGTGCAGAGCTTCCTTTGCTCATCAAAGAACCCGCCAAAATAAACATTGGAATCGCCATTAAAGCAGGTTTTAAGCCATTAAGCATAATTTCAGGCACACCCATAACATCATAAGAGCTAAACAACAGCATTGTAATTACCGCACTTACCCCAAGAGAAATGGCGACTGGCACACCTACTAATAACAAACCAAACAATACAATTAGCAAAAATGCAACACTCATTAATTCTCCAAATTTTACTAATCTTTAATCACAGAATCGTGAATCATCTCTTCCTCTGCATTTTTTACAACTTTGTCTGCATCTGTCCAAGAAACTTCATAGATTTTTTCTATGGAACGATAAGTTGCTCCTAAAAATGCAATAGGCAAACAAAGGAGAAACACCCACAAAGGCACTTCGTGTAACGCTTCACTCATATAACCAATTTCATAGTTCAAATAGCAAACCATTAAACTAGCATAAAACATAAAGCCTAGAAAAATAGAATTGAGGATATGTGTTAATAGCACACAAGTTTTGGCAAGTGCTGGTGGAAACTTCTCAACTAGCATAGTTACAGAAATATGCACACCCTTTCTAAATCCATACGCCGCACCAAAAAATGCTGACCACAAAAAACAATATCTTGCTACTTCCTCTGCCCAAGTGAGCGAGCCAATCTCTGGATAGAATCCCGCAATGTAACGCACACTCACATTAATTGCGGTAATTGCGATTCCAAGTGCCATTCCAATGACTGCAACATTTTTATTGATTCCTGCAATAATCTTGTCTAAAATAGCAAAAAGCTTATTGACACCAGAATCCTTATGTGCCCACAAAAAAGGTTTCTGAATCATTAATAATAAATTGCGCAAAATAAACCTTTCAAAAATAATCTGCAAGATTATTTTGTATTCAGCGTTTTCTCAATCAAATCTTTGCCGATTAAATCATAAAACTTAGGGTAGATTGCAATCATCACATCTTGCCATCGTTGTTTTTGTGCTTCATCTAACTCATAGATGGTTGTATTTGTCTTATCATCAGCTTTTAATTTATCTAGCAACATTTTTTCTTCCTTAGCACTCTCTTCGCGTTCAAAAATTGTTGCTTCGCGCATTGCAGTAGAAAATTTCTCTTGCAAATCTTGTGGCAATTCTTTCCAAAACTTCTCACTTGCAACAACTAAATATCCCAAATAACCATGATTTGAAATCGTAATAGAGCTTTGCACTTCATAGAATTTAGAATTATAGAGGTTAGAAAGCGGATTTTCTGCCGCATCTACTACACCTGTTTGCAATGCAGAATACACTTCACCAAAAGGCAAAACTTGCGGAATCGCTTTGACAGCTTTTGTTTGTTCTTCTAGCACTTTAGAACTCATAATTCTCATTTTTTGCCCTTCTGCATCACTTGGTTCTATGATTGGTTTTTTGTTTGTGCTAAATTGTTTGAATCCTGCGTCCCAATAATCAAGCGCAATGTAACCTTTACTTGAAATCACATCTTTTAGGATTTTTCCTACTTCTCCATCCATTACTTTATGCAAATGTTCAGTATCGCGGAAAATAAAAGGAACGTCCCAAAGATTAAACTCTTTTGCAAAAGGCGTAAATTTTGAAAAACTAGGTGCTGCAAGTTGCACATTGTTGCGTTTAAGTTCTTGAAAAACCTTGTCATCATCTACAAGTTGTGCTGAAGGAAATACATGCACTTTAATTTTCCCCTCTGTGAGCTCCTCCACTCTTTTGGCAAAGAAATCCGCTGCTCTCCCTTTTGGTGTATTTGCGCTCACAACATGCGCGAATTTCACCTCATAAACCTTATTGGAATCCCCCTTAGCAGCGGCACTAGCTTCTTTATTATTGTCTCCACCGCACCCTATTAATCCAAATACAGCCAAAACTGAAACTAAAAGAATTTTTTTCATTTTCCTAAATCTCCTAACACAAATATTATTCACTCAACCTCTGTGAGATTCTATGTATTTTATACAAAATCTTCTTAAAAGACAAAATCAACTAAACCACTTTGGTGTTTTTAGTGTAGAATTTTGCAACATTATGCACCAAAAATGAATTTTTGAAACAACCTAAAAATTTATTTGTAATTTTTGATTGCTTTATCCAAAATTTCTTTGGCAGCATTTAAATCTTTGTATTCCTTAACTTTCACCCATTTATTTGGTTCTAAAGCCTTATAAGTTTCAAAGAAATTTTTAATCCTATCTAATGTGATTTGTGGCAAATCCTCTAGGCTTTGGATTCTATCGTATCTTGGATCTATCTTACTAATAGGCACAGCAAGGAGTTTTTCGTCCATTCCACTTTCATCTTCCATAATCAAAACACCAATCAAACGCGCTTTAATTACACTTCCAGCCTGCAAAGGATATTCGTTTAGCACCAACACATCTGCTGGGTCTCCATCATCACTTAGTGTATTTGGAACGAAACCATAATTCGCAGGATAAAACATTGCACTATACATTACCCTATCTACCACGACTGCACCAGATTCCTTATCAATCTCATATTTAATGTTACTTCCATAAGGAATCTCAATTATAACATTGAGTTTATTAGGATTCTCTCCTACACTGATTTTTGATACATTCATCTTTTTATCCTTTAATAATTTAAGTAGAATCTCTACTAAATTTTAGATTTAATAAAAGCTTCCATTTCGGAAGTAATTTCCTCAATCGTGCGCTCACCACTGATTTTTTTCAACACAGCTTTTTTGCTATAAAAATCCTGAATCTCCTTGAGCGGTGTTTGATAAACTTCCATACGATTATTGAATACTTCTACATTATCATCTGCACCTCTAGCGCGTCCAAGCACTCTATCACAAGCAGTTTCTCTGCTTACTTCTACTTCAATCACACTGACAAGCTCAATATCTTTTTTGTCTTTTAGAATCTTATCTAGCTCCAACATTTGCTCCACGCTACGAGGATAGCCATCAATGAGCACAATATCTTTCACCGCATTGGCTATCGCATCTACAATTGTTTTGACGACAATTTCAAGCGGCACAAGATTCCCTTTGCTTGTATAGCTCTCAATTAGCTTTCCAAGCTCACTTCCGCTTGCCACTTCTGCACGTAATAATTCCCCGGTAGAATAATGCACAATGCTCTCACTATTATTCTTGCTAATAATCTCTGCGTCCGTAGTTTTACCACTTCCGGGTGCCCCGATGACTAAAAATAACTTTTTCATAAAATCTCTCCTTTTATTGTTTGGTTTCTCTTACTTTGATATGTAGCTCCCTTAATTGCTCCTCACTTGCCTCACTTGGTGCATCTGTTAGCGGACAAGTTGCCTTTTGTGTTTTAGGAAACGCAATCACATCACGGATAGAATTTGCCTTGCAAAGCAACATAATAATCCTATCTAAGCCAAATGCAATTCCGCCGTGCGGTGGCGCGCCAAATTGCAAAGCTTCAAGCAAAAAGCTAAATTTATTTTTTGCCTCTTCCTCGCTAATTCCAAGCAATTTAAACACGCGGCTTTGAATCTCTTCTTTATGAATCCTAATGCTTCCGCCACCGATTTCAAAACCATTTAATACGACATCATAAGCCACAGAGCTAATCTCTTCAACATCTTCTACATCTAAATTTTTGGGCATTGTAAAAGGGTGGTGTAGAGCCGATACACTGCCATCTTCATTGCGTTCAAACATAGGAAAATCCACAACCCATAAGAATCTATAAAGATTCTCATCAATAAGCCCCATATCTTGGGCAATTTTCTGACGCAAACGTCCCATATAATCCCATACGATTTTTTTCTCTCCCGCTCCAAAGAATACAATATCTCCGACTTTTGCCCCTACGCGTTCTATGAGATTTTTGAGATTTGCCTCACTCAAAAATTTAATCAAAGGACCTTTTGCGCCCTCTTCTTTGATTTGGATATACGCCAAACCTTTTGCTCCAAATTTGCGCACAAATTCCTCTGCCTCTCCCAAAGTTTTGCGTGTGAAAAATGTATCGCCTTTTTGCACACACAGGGCTTTAATACGATTATTTTTGGAATCCTTAGCAATCTTAGCAAAAATCTCATTGCTAGATTCCGCAAACAAATCTGACACTTCCACTAAGGGCAACTCATAACGCAAATCTGGTTTATCGCTGCCATAAGATTCCATTACTTCTTTATAAGTATGATGTTCAAAAGGAGTTTGGATTGCGATTCCGCAAACTCCAAAAATCGCCTTAAGCGTCGCTTCTGCAGCCGACATTACATCGTCTTGGGTGCAAAAACTCATTTCCACATCAATTTGCGTAAATTCTGGTTGCCTATCAAGTCGCAAATCTTCATCTCTGAAACATTTTGCAATCTGAAAATACTTATCAAATCCGCTAATCATCAGCAGCTGCTTAAATAATTGAGGGCTTTGGGGCAAGGCATAAAATTCGCCGTGATGCACACGACTAGGCACAAGATAATCCCGCGCACCCTCTGGCGTTGCTTTCGTTAAAATCGGAGTTTCAACCTCTAAAAATCCCAAGCTACTTAACGCATTTCTTGTCGCTTGTGCCACCTTGCTTCGCGTGATAAAAATCTCTTGCAAACGCGGATTGCGCAAATCCAAATAGCGATATTTCAAGCGCACATCTTCCCCCACACTTTCATCTCCTACCGCAATAGGAGGTGTTAGACTTTTGTTTTCAATCTTTAGAGATTCCACCAACACCTCAATTTTCCCTGTTTTTAGTTTAGGATTCTCTAGTCCCTCGCCTCTTGCGCGCACTTTTCCTTTTGCCAACAAAACATATTCATCACGCACTTCGCTCGCAATTTTATGCGCCTCTGCGCTATCCTTCGGGTCAAACACAAGTTGCACAAGCCCGCTGCGGTCGCGTAAATCAATAAAAACGATTCCTCCATGGTCGCGATAAGTATTACACCAACCGCATAAACTCACCATTTCTCCAATATTTTGCTCTCCCAAATCTGCGCAATAATGGCTTCTCATGGTATTTACTCCTAAAAAATAACAAAATAATTTGTGATTGTATCAAAAAATAATAAAAGGCAAAATTAATCTCAAGCCTTTAAAGTCGTATCGATGCAAATTAAGATTCCTAAATAATTCATTCATCACAAAATCTTTCCATTCCATAAAAAATAAATGATTACTTTGTGTAATTATTTATTGATAATCTTTCTTGATAAATAAAAATAATTTTTGTAAAATTAATTTTTAAGAATAAAATTTTATTAGCCCATATTATTAGGATATTGAAATGTTTGAAAAAATTTTAAAAGAAAATCACCTCAAAATTACTCCCCAACGTTTAGCAATCCTGAAAGAAATCCAAAAATTTGGACATATCAGCATTGATGAAATTTATGAAAATGTCAAAGAGAGCAATCCCTCAATGTCTCTTGCTACAATTTACAAAAACCTTGCTTCTATGCAGGAAGCAAGAATTATTGATGAAGTGAAATTTCCCAACCAAAAGCAACGTTATGAGCTTGTGAAAAACCAGCATATGCATCTTGTTTGTGAAAAATGTGGAAAAATCACAGATATGGCACTTAATTCTTCCGTGGAATCACTCAAAACCGCTTGCACCGATATTTCTTCTTACAAAATCAAAGAAATCTCTATCGCAATGATTGGAATCTGCCCACAATGCCAAACCAAAGCTTAAAAGTTTAATTTAACATATTGTTTAGGAACTTTAACAACTACTTTCTGCACAAGCGAAGATTCTGCATTTGCAGAGATTCCACCCGCATGCACATCAAGACTTTCAAACACCGCAAGATTGCCGGGAAATAATTGAATGCTTGAAAGAAAAGCACTTGCGTGATATTCAATCAAATCGCGTGCATCATCTAAAGGATTCTTAATCTCGCAAAGACTATTTGGAGCGATAAAAAAAATCTCCTTGCCAAAAACTACCATTTGAAAATCAACCATTTCACTATGGCTTTCATAAAAAGCTTCTTTTGGCATTTTGGTATTATAAGCCTGCTCAATGGCTCGCACCCCCCCTTCAAAATACACCACAAATTCCTCCCCCGCTTTTAAAGCTATAATCCTCTGATGCACTTCACTGCTTTCATCTAAAGCATCAAAAAGATAGCCAAAGATTCTGCTTAACACTTCATTTTTCTTAAATTTGTTTGCCACATCTGGCAAATAACCCAAAAACATAGAATCCCTTTAGAAATTATGCAACCCTACAAGCAGCCAATCATTCTCACTTTCGCGTTCTAATTCTACCACGCAACCTTTACCCACATACAAATTCAAAGTTCCTTTAGCACAGATAAATCGCACAAACTCACTAATGCTTGGCTCGTGTCCAACAACAACTAAAGTTTGCCAATCTTCTTCAATCTCATCTTTATGCCCTAAAAAACCTTGTAATCCTTCTTCAGGATTAATATTTGGATTTAAGAAAAAAGTGCTATGGGATTGTTTTTTAGCAATATACTTTGCAGTATCACACGCACGCAAAGCAAGCGATGAAACAATTGCATCTACATCGGGGTATTTTTTTGCAATATACTTTGCAATTTTTTTCGCTTGTTTTACACCTTTTTTGGTAAGCGGTCGTTTCATATCATCTTCGCCTACCCACTTTTCTCTATTCTCTGCTTTTGCATGTCGCACCAAAATTAAACGCATTTCCAAACCTCCTTAAATTAGATTTTTTCTATCATTTGAATTACAAATGCAATGTTTCTCTTACCACTTTCTTCCTCATTGTATTCCTCTAGCTTCTCATCATTCACGCTATCGGATATAGTCCGAAGAATACAAAAAGGCACTTTGAGATTCTCACACACCACCGCTACGCTTGCACCCTCCATTTCTACTGCGTCCGCTTGAAAAGTCTCACGTATCCATTGTTTCTTGTCTTTTTGATTGACAAATTGGTCCCCTGAAGCAACGATTCCCTCATAAATTTGAAATCCAAGCTCACTTGCCACTTCTTTTGCAATCGCATTTAATGTGGAATCACTTTTGACAAATGTCTCACTCCCAGGAACAAACCCATAAGGATAGTCAAAAATTGTCAAATCCACATCGTGCTGACACAATTTACTTGCAAAAAGCAAATCTCCAACTTTATAACTTGGATTGATTGCGCCCGCAATTCCATTAAATATGATTTTTTCACAACCAAAATGTAAAATCATTGTGCTAGCGGTCAATGCTGCATGTACCTTGCCGATACGACTACATGCGAGCATTGCAGTCTTGTTTCCTGCTTTAATCTTATAAAAAGTATTGCCACCAAACTCCAAAGTTTCATAATCCTTGTAGTGTGCAAGCACAGGAGCAATCTCCTCTGGAAGCGCGCCAATAATACCAAATGTCATTTTAATCCTTTTGTAAAAAATCTTGAATCTCTGCATAAGTCTGCAAAGAAATCGTTTCTTTTTGACTCAATCGCTTATTTAAACCTTTTAACACATTGCCTCCACACTCTATGAAACCCTCAATCTCTGCATCATTCCCACGAATGGATTGTTTATAAAGCACAGGTGAAACAAGCTGCTTTGCCAACAAATCCAGTGCTTGTGCTTTACTCCCATAAGGTTTTGCATTTACATTTGAAATAATAGGAAAGGCAAAGGAATCCCCCAATGCTTCCTCTAGCAACACCCTAAAATCTGCGCACATTCCCTCTAAAATAGGACAATGGCTTGCCACAGACATCGGAAGCATTAAGGCGCGTTTTGCACCCAATCCTTTAATCTCCACTTCTAAGGTGGATAAATCCTCTCTGCTTCCTGCAAGCACCATTTGTCCATCGCCATTATAATTTGCACACCAAACTTTCAAGCCTCTATTGCGTTTTTTTGCACAAAACTCTTCTAATATATTATCTTCTAGCCCAAGCACAACCATCATACCTGCCGCTTTGGACTTGCAGGATTCCTCCATTAAATATCCTCGCTTACTAACCAATGAAATGGCTTGCTCAAAGCTCAAAGCTCCACTTGCGCAGAGCGCACTAAATTCTCCCAACGAATGCCCTAACCCAAAAGAAATTTTATCTTTTATTTTTGGCAAAATAAGAGAAAATACACTATAACTCACCAAAAGAATCGCGGGTTGTGTGTATTGTGTTAAATTCAATTTTTCATTCTCTTCAAAGCAAAGTTTTATCATATCTTCTTTTAGAATCTCACTTGCTTGCTCAAAATACCTCTTAACCTCTGTGCTATTCTCAAATAAGTCTTTACCCATTCCAATACTCTGACTGCCTTGACCGGGAAAAATTAATGCTTTACTCAAAATTACTCCTTTTACATACTTTCTTTAGCTTTAACACCAAGTAACGCAAGCCCTAAATTTAAAGACTTTGCAACAACAATTAAGACTTTTAGAATCTGCTCTTCTTTGGCAGTGGTTAAAATTTTTGTCTCATTATAGAATCGGTGGAACTCTCCTGCAAGATTTTTCAAAAAATCCACAACCTTATTGGGCGCGCGTTGCACAAAAGCATCTAACAACACCTTATCAAGCCCGAGTGAAAGCACCAATAAATCACGCAAGTTTTCGTCCATTTCTTTTAGAGATTCTACATATTGCTCTTTGGGGGTATTTTTAAAATCTTGAATCTCAAAACGTGATTTGGTAAAAAGCGTATGAATCCGTGCGTGTGCATAATTGATATAATACACAGGATTGCTTGCATCTTGTTTTTTCAACTCTTCTATATCAAATTCCAAATGCGTGTCTGCTTTTTTGCTTAAAAAAATCAAACGCAAAGCGTCTGCACCAACTTCCTCTACGATTTCTTTCATCAAAATAAAATTACCCGCGCGCTTGCTCATTTTATAGGCTTCGCCCCCTTGAAGTAAAGCAACCATTTGCGACAAAAGCACCTCTAGTTTATTGCTATCGTATCCCAAAAAGTTAATAGCGGCTTTCACGCGCGCAATATAGCCGTGATGGTCTGCTCCCCAAATATTAATATAGCGCGTAAAAGGGCGAATAAACTTGTCTCTGTGATAAATAATATCTCCCGCAAGATAGGTTGGCTCTCCACTTTCACGCACAATGACGCGGTCTTTTTCGTCTCCATATTCACTAGATTTTAGCCACAATTTACCCTCTTGCTCATAGACGCCATTGTTCGCTTTAAGTGTGCGCAATGTGGAATCCCAAGCCGTAAAAAGCCCCTTTTCACTCACATAGTTATCAAATACGATTCCAACTTGTGCTAAATTTGCCTTGATTTCCTCTAGCATTTTATCTTTTCCAAAGCAACTTAAGATTGCAATCTGTGATAAATTTTCAAAAACTTCCAACCCCAAAGAATCCTTTGCTTGCTGTGCTAACAAAAGCACATATTCACCCTTATAGCAATCCTGCGGCAACTCATAGGGTGCGCCAAAAAACAAATGTCGTCCAGCATAATAAATGGATTTACCCAAATTTTCTATTTGTGTGCCTGCGTCATTGATATAATATTCTGTTGAAATGCAAAATCCCAAAAACCTGCCAATACGCGCCAAACTATCACCAAAGATTGCCCCACGCGCGTGTCCAATGTGCAAAGGACCTGTTGGATTTGCGCTCACATATTCTAGCAAAATACGCTCCTGCACATCTTGCGATTCTACATTTGAAGCTTGACTTGCAGAATCTTGTTGCAAGAATTTCCACGCACATTGCGCTAAAAACATATCACTTAGACTAAAATTCACGTAACCATTCAACACATTCACACTCGCAATTTGCGGCAAAGATTCTAACTTTTGCGCAAACTCTTGTGCAATGGCTTGCGGACTTTGTCGTAAAGTTTTGGCAAAGCTAAAAGTTGGCAAAGCAAAATGACCAAATCTCTTGTCGCGTGGCTTTTCTAAAATACTAGAAATCCCTAACGCTTCCTCTATAATCTGTTTGATATTTTGTGTCATTAGGATACTTTTGTTGTCTCGTTTGCAGGATTAGCTACGGATTCCTTTTTGTCTTGTTCAATCTTCGTATTTTGTGCTGTTATTTCTTCGTCCTCTTCTTTGACTGCTTTTTTGAAATTTTTAATTCCTGAACCCAAGCCTTTAGCCAAATCTGGAATCTTTTTTGCTCCAAATAACACAACAATAATCAATAGCACAATGAGCAGCTGCTGAACACTTGGCATCATCATCAAATCCTTTTTATTTATGAAATTTTGCGGATTATAACATAATTCCTCTTGCAACTACAAAACCACTAATTTTTAGATTCAATTTTTGAATCAATGTTACTAATTTTCAAAAATCATTAACTTTTGCCGATATTTTGGAATATTAATGAAAGATTTAATTGTTATATGCTATTCTTAACAAAAAGTTAATCTTAAGAAAAGGTTAAAGCAATGAAGTTATCTTTAAGCTTAAAAGCAACATTAAGCATTACATTCACGGCAATAATTGGGTTTTTAATTTTTGGGATTTTACAATATCAAATGACCAAAACTAGCACTCTATTATCTGAAACAGAAAGCTACCAAGGCAAGCTAAATTCTATCCAACTCTTGCTCATTTCTTATATTAATGAAAAACAAGTTGCCATCAATCAACTTAAAGACGATATTGCTAATCATTTAGATGATGAAGCAAGCATTGCTAAAAGCCTAGAACTTGTTGAAAAAACAAGCGGATTCAATCTTGTATATTTTGGCGTGGAGGAAAATGGAAGAATGCTCCGAAGCAATGGAAATCATGTCTTTCCAGAAAGTGGCTATGACCCGCGCAAACGCAGTTGGTTTTATGATACGAAAGCGCAAAATAAACCAATCATTTTAAACAATGCGTGGTTGCAAGCAAGCAAAAAACTTCCTGTTTTTGGCTTTGGAGCACCACTCCACCACAAGGGCAATTTTTATGGTGTTGTCAGTGGAGACATTGCATTAAAACCATTAAACAACTATTTAGAATCCCTTCAAAAAGGCGAACATTATACAATTTTTGCAACCGACCCGAGTGGCAAAATCATTCTTTCGCAAAATGCCGATGAAATCCTCAACCAAAGTGAAATCTCCAAATTATTAGTAGAAAAATCCAAAAACCATCAAAATGAATTTATTTTCTTTGACCAAGATAAACACCAAAGATTCGGAATCTGTTCTTTAAACTCATTAACTGCGTGGAATGTTTGTTTAGTAGGAGACGAGGCAACCTTATATCAATCCATTCGTGAAAACACTACTTTCCTAGCCATTTCATTGCTTATCTTTGCAATTATCCTTATCGTGCTGATTAATATTTTTGCACGCAAAATCCTTAACCCCATTAAGACTTTACGCAAAGGAATCTTAGACTTTTTTGACTACTTACATCTCAAAACTACAAGTGTAAAACTGCTCCATATTAACACCAATGACGAATTGGGAGAAATGGCAAGAGCCATTAACGAAAATATCAAAGAGATTCAAACTAATTTAGAAAAAGAGCGCACTTGTGTGCAAGAAACATTAAAATCTCTTGAATATGCAAAAGAAGGTAATTTTGGAAGATTTATAGAAGCTGAATCCAACAATAAACAACTCAACAACATTAAACTTTATCTCAATCAAACACTCCAAGACCTTAATCAAAACTTTGAAATCATTGAAAAGGCACTAGAAAGCTACAAAGGAGATGATTTTACCCATATTGCAGAGACAAGCAATAGTAAAGGTGCATTGCTTCGTGTAGTAGAAAACATCAACGATTTAAGAAGTTATATCCAAAATATGCTTCAACACTCTAGCGGAATCGCACAAACACTCAAAGGGCATTCTAGCACTTTACAAGAACGCGTAGCAAACCTGCAAGCTTCTTCTCACGCACAAAGCCAATCCCTAGAGCAAACGAATTTAGCTGTATCAGAAATCACAGATTCTATGCAAAATGTTGCAAGCAAAAGCAGTGAAGTAATCCAGCAAAGTGATGATATTCGGCAAGTCGTCAATGTGATTAAAGACATTGCAGACCAAACCAATCTTTTAGCCCTTAATGCAGCCATTGAAGCAGCAAGAGCAGGAGAACACGGAAGAGGATTTGCAGTTGTTGCTGATGAAGTGCGAAAACTAGCAGAAAGAACAGGAAAATCTTTAAATGAGATTGAAGCAAATGTGAATGTTCTTGTGCAGGGCATTAATGATATGAGTGAATCCGTCAAAGAAGAAACTAAAAGCGTAGAACAGATTAGTCAAGTAGTAGAAAAATTAGAACAACTCACGCGAGAGAATGAATCTATCGCGGACTCTTGCGCAGAAATTTCCAAAGTTGTAGATAATCTTGCAACCGAAGTATTGAATGAAACAAATAACAAGAAATTCTAAGAAATCCCTTATACGGCTTAGGATTCCGCTCCTAATTCTTTAGCCAAAAACTTTCCTGTATGGCTTGCTGTTTTTTTATGTCTTCTTGCAATACGTTCTGGCGAACCACTATCTACAATCTTGCCTCCATTGCTTCCCCCTTCTGGTCCAATGTCAAGGATAAAATCTGCATTTTTGATAATATCCAAATTATGCTCAATCACAATGACACTATTTCCCAAATCTGTTAAATGGTGCAATACACGCACTAATCTATCCACATCTGCAAAATGCAATCCGGTAGTTGGCTCATCTAAAATATAAAGTGTCTTGCCTGTATCTTTACGACTTAGTTCTTTGGCAAGCTTAATGCGTTGCGCTTCCCCTCCACTTAAAGTTACAGCATTTTGTCCCAAAGTAATATAACCCAAACCCACATCTTGTAGAGTTTTAAGCTTTTGATAAATGCGTGGAATCTTAACAAAAAATTCGCAGGCTTCATCTACACTAAATTCTAGGACTTCCGCAATATTTTTGCCTTTATATTCTACCTCTAAGGTTTGAGTATTGTAACGCGTGCCGCCACACGCATCACATTTCACCATAATATCGGGTAAAAAGTGCATTTCAATCCTAATCTCTCCCTCTCCCATACATTTTTCACATCTTCCACCTTTGACATTGAAACTGAAACGACTAATGCCATAATTACGAATCTGTGCTTCTTTTGTTTGTGCAAAAATCTGTCGAATCTCGTCCATTGCTCCGGTATAGGTTGCAGGATTGGAACGAGGCGTGCGTCCAATGGGGCTTTGATCAAGATAAATCACTTTGTCTAGCTTCTCCAAACCCACAATTTCCACACCATCAACTTTTTTTACTTTTTTGCGATTATTGAGTAGCTCTTGAGCCACAGGAAGCAAAGTTTGCAGGACAAGAGAACTTTTACCACTCCCACTCACACCCGTTACACAGACGAAATTTTTAATCGGCAGTTTTACATTAAGATTATGAATATTGTTAATATTGATATTTAAAATCTCAATCCATTCCTCTTGCTTGCGACGCACAAAATATTCTATTTTTTTTGCGCCACTTAAATACTGCGCTGTTTGGGTTTTACTTTTTAATAATTGCGTCAGATTCCCACTAAATACGACTTCACCGCCATATTTACCCGCTCCTGGTCCAATATCTACGATAAAATCTGCGTGTTCAATTGTTTCTTTATCGTGCTCGACGACGATAACAGAATTACCTTTTTGTTGCAAACTTCTTAAGGTTTTAATGAGTCTCAAAGTATCGCGCTCGTGCAACCCAATGCTTGGCTCATCTAACACATACATTACACCAGTAAGTCCGCTACCAATCTGACTTGCGATTCTAATGCGTTGTGATTCCCCTCCGCTGATACTGCGTGCGTCGCGTCCTAAGCTCAAATACCCAAGCCCTACATCATACAAGAAATAAAGTCGTTCGCAAATTTCTTTAAGAATCGGAGCGGCAATCATTGCACTTTGTGTATCCAAATAGGCAAAATTCACAGGATTGGCAAAAAATCCATAGCATTCTTCAATAGGCAAATCCAACAAATCCCCAATCGTCTTATTTGCAACCCTAACCGCCAAACTTTGTGGCAATAAGCGATGTCCTCCACATTCCTCACAAGTTTTTTCGCTCATATAATCACCCAAATCTTTGTTATCCTTAAACATATCATAAGCAATGGAAATCACCCCCACCCAAGGACGCTTAAGCTTAGAACTTTTCCATTGAAACTCTACTTCTTCTGTGCTTCCATATAAAATTAACTTTTGTTGATATTCGTTCAAGTCCTCAAAAGCAGCTTGAGGATTAATCTGATTTGCCAAACAAAAAGCACGGAATAACTCATTGTAGTAACTTTTATTAAACCCATAAATAATCCTAATCCCGCCTTCACTCAAAGGCAAACTAGACTGAATAACTTTCTTCGTATCAATACTATAACGAATCCCTAAGCCGTCGCATTTGCTACACGCTCCTTTTGGGGAGTTAAAAGAGAAACTAAGAGGTTCTAAGGGATTAAAGGAAACCTTGCAATCAAAACAAGCCAAATGCTCGCTATAATGCACTAAAGTTGGCTTGGATTCCTTCTCTTCAGGCAGAATCTCAATCTCTACTTCTCCATAAGATTCCTTTAAAGCCTTTTCAATGTCTTGTGCGATTCTGTCCTTGTTTGCCTCATTGACAACGACGCGGTCAATCACGACTTTAATCGTATGTTTTTTGGTCTTAGCAAGCGAAATTTCCTCATCTAAGCGCACAAGCACACCATTAATCTGTGCTCTCACATAGCCTTTTTGACGCAAGGATTCCAACTTATCATTAAAAGTCCCTTTTTTTTCGCGAATAATGGGGGATAAAATCAAAATCTTAGAATTTTCCTTGATTTTTAGCACTTGAGCGATAATATCACTCGCATTCATTTTTGAAATAGGTTTGCCACACAAATGACAATGCTGCACACCAATGCGCGCAAAAAGCAAGCGTAGATAATCATAAATCTCTGTGATTGTTCCCACCGTGGAGCGAGGATTTTTACTTGTTGTCTTTTGGTCTATTGCAATGGCTGGAGTTAATCCCTCTATCTTATCTACATCTGGCTTACCAATTTTATCCAAAAACTGCCTTGCATAGCTTGAGAGGGATTCTATATATCTACGTTGTCCTTCTGCATAAAGCGTATCAAAGGCTAAAGTGCTTTTGCCACTGCCACTTAAGCCTGTAAGAATCACAAGTTTATTTTTGGGGATATTCAAACTGATGTTTTTTAAATTGTTTTCTTTTGCGTTTGTAATAATGATATAATCAAGCGGTGTTTTAGTTTTTGAATCCAAAATAAGCCTTTATTTCAAATAAGTTAATCGGTAATTATAACAAAATCCAAAAGATTTAACGCAAATAAAATCAAAGTAAGATAAAGATTTGCAACAAGATTCTTTCTTTTTATTTAAATGAAAGATTAGCAATTACTTTGATATTAATGTAATAATAAAACTTGATAATAATAATATCAAGTTTATTGACATTCTCAAAACTTTTGCTATAATTTCAAGAAAATTTTATGATTCAAAAGGAAAAACAATGGCAAAACATACTTTTCAAACGGAAGTCAATCAACTACTAGACTTAATGATTCACTCGCTGTATTCTAATAAAGAAATTTTTTTACGCGAGCTTATTAGCAATGCTTCTGACGCATTGGACAAATTACAATATTTAACCCTCACAGACGACAAACTAAAAACATTGGATTTTACTCCCAAAATTGATATTGCCTTCGATAGCGAAAAAAATATTTTAACCATCAGCGATAGCGGAATCGGCATGAATGAGCAAGATTTGATTGAAAACTTAGGCACAATCGCTAAAAGCGGCACGAAAAATTTTCTTTCTAAATTGAGCGGGGATAAGAAAAAGGATTCTGCACTCATTGGGCAATTTGGCGTGGGATTCTATTCTGCCTTTATGGTGGCAAATAAAATCATCGTAACAACAAAAAAAGCGGGCGAAACACAAGGTTTTGCGTGGATTAGCGATGGAAGCGGAGAATTTGAGATTGAAAAATGTGAAAAAGAATCACACGGAAGCGAAATTAAGCTCTATCTCAAAGAGGAAGAAAAAGAATTTGCGAATCGTTGGAAAATTGAAGAAATTATCAAAAAATACTCCGACCATATTCCATTCCCTATTTTCTTACACTATACAGAAACTAAAAGCGAAGGAGAGGGAGAGAGCAAAAAAGAGATTATAGAACAAAAAAATGAACAAATCAACAAAGCTTCTGCACTTTGGAGAATCTCTAAAAAAGATTTGAAAGATGAAGAATATAAAGAATTTTACAAAAATTTAAGCTACGATTCTAGCGACCCGCTTTGCTGGATTCATACGAAAGTTGAGGGAACACTAGAATACACTACTCTGTTTTATATCCCACAAAGCGCACCTTTTGACCTTTATCGCGTGGATTACAAAAGCGGCGTGAAACTCTATGTCAAACGCGTTTTTATCACTGATGACGATAAAGAACTTTTACCCTCTTACTTGCGATTTGTGCGCGGAATCATTGATAGTGAGGACTTGCCACTTAATGTAAGCCGGGAGATTCTACAACAAAACAGAATCTTAAGCACGATTAAATCCTCTTCTACAAAAAAAATCTTAAGCGAAATAGAATCACTCCAAAAAGACGAGGAAAAATACAGCAAATTTTATAAAGAGTTTGGACGCTGCTTGAAAGAGGGAGTTTATAGCGATTTTGAAAACAAAGAAAAACTATTAGAACTTTTGCGATTCCAATCTACCAAAAGTGAGGGCAAAGAGATTGCATTTAAAACCTACAAAGAGCGTATGGGTAAGGAACAAAAGGCGATTTACTATCTACAAGGTGAGGATTTAGAACTCCTTAAAAGCTCCCCACTTTTAGACGCATTCAACAAAAAAGGGATTGAAGTTTTACTCTTCGCCGAAGAAATTGACGGAATCGTAATGCCAATGGTGCATGAGTATGACAAGATACCTTTACGTGCCATCACTTCCAAAGAAGCATTGGAGAATTTGGGAGAGGAAAGCATAGAGGAGGACACAAAAGAGAGATTTAAATCCTTGCTTGAAACTTTCAATAAAGCCCTAAGTGATGAAATCAAGGAAGTGCGCTTAAGTGCGAGACTCATTGACGCCCCCTCTTGTATCGTAAGCGACCCAGAAGATCCAAATGCCGCAATGATAAAAATGATGAGACAAATAGGTGCAATGGGTATGGGTGCAGATATTCCAGAACCCAAGCCAATTTTAGAACTCAATCCAAACCATACGATTCTTACTAAGCTACTAGACGCAGAGACACAAAAACAAGAGGAAGTTGCGCATTTATTACTTGAAGAAGCCAAACTACTTGAGGGAGGCAAACTCAAAGATGTAAATGCGTTTGTCAAACATCTTAATACTCTTTTACAGAATAGTTTGTAGATTCTTAGAGGGAAGCAACCCCTCTAATGAACGAATTTTACTTTATAATAGAATTGCCCTAATATTATGCCGCGACTCCTTAACGCACTTGTCCATTGCCATAAACTTTGTATTTATAAATCGTTAGGGATTCTACACCCATAGGACCGCGTGCGTGGATTTTGGAAGTAGAGATTCCAACTTCTGCACCATAACCAAACTCCCCGCCATCACTAAAACGAGTGGAAGCATTCGCATACACACAGGCAGAATCTACTACATTTAAGAAATGCTCTATCGTGCTATAATCCTCGCTCAAAATCGCCTCACTATGCCCGCTTCCAAACTTCTCAATATGTTCTATTGCCTCTTCTGTATCCTTAACAATGCGCAAGTTTAAGATATTTTCTCCATATTCTATATAATAATCCTCCAATGGAATCTGCTCGCATATGATTCCACTAACTTTTAGAATAGCACAAGATTCCTCATCGCCTTTTAGAATCGTGCCATTTTGCTTTAGAGATTCTGCGACTTGCGGCAAAAACTCCTTTGCAAAGACACGTTCTACAAGGAGAGTTTCACAAGCATTACAAGTGCTTGGACGCGAAGTTTTTGCATTGACAATCACCGCAATAGATTCAGGAATCTTGCAAGTGTGGTGTGCAAAAATATGACAAACACCCTTGTCGTGCTTGATAACAGGCACTTTCGCATTCTCCGATACAAAAGAAATCAACCCCTCTCCCCCGCGTGGAATCACTAAATCAATGGAATCTTTTGCACTTAAAAGTTCCTTTAGCTCCTCTCTATCCTTCATAAAGGGCAACAAAACCATACAATCCAATGGCAAATGGTATTTCTTTAGCATTTGATGAAAAACCCGCATAATAGCTTCATTGCTTCTCTGTGCTTCTTTTCCACCTTTTAATACACACGCATTCCCGCTTTTAAAACATAAAGCCGCAACATCACTTGTTACATTGGGGCGTGATTCATAAATCGTAGCAATCACACCAAGCGGCACACTTACCTTTTGTATCCGCAATCCACAATGGTTTGTAAATCCCCCTAAGATTCTATTTAACGGGTCTGGAAAATCTGCAATCTGGCGCAAGGATTCCGCCATATTGAGAATCTTCTTAGGATTTAATTCCAACCTTTCCATCATTGCATTGCTCAAATCCAACTCTTTTGCCGCATTCAAGTCTTTTTGATTTGCATCTATTATCACATTTTGAGCTTCCAATAACAAATCCGCACAATCATATAAAAAACTAATGCGCGTTTGATGAGGAAGTGTCGCTAGCATCTTTTTGCTTTCTTTTGTTTTTTGTAATTGTTCTTGTAAAGACATCGTTGCTCTTTGTATTAAAATAACTAAAATCTTAGCATAAATGTTTGAATAAAAATAAAAAAATCGTTTAAAAAATGAGAGAAAAAATGGTGCGCTGAGCGAGACTTGAACTCGCATGGGTCTCCCCGCCACCCCCTCAAGATGGTGTGTCTACCATTCCACCACCAGCGCACAACCTTAGGGAATCCCTAAGGAAAAAGCTATAAGATTAGCCTAAGAATGGGTTTGCATAAAGTAGAATCAATGCAACAACAAGAGTATAGATAACTTGTGCTTCAATCATCGCAAGTGCAATAAACATCGTTGTCATCAATTTACCACCAACACCGGGATTTCTAGCCATACCAGAAATTGTTGCAGCTGCTGTGCTACCCATACCAATTGCACCACCAAGTGCCGCGATACCCAAACCTACGCCTGCTGCAATTGCAGAATAAGACAATAACATTTCGTTACCTTCCGCAGCAAACGCTACACCAGCTAATGCAAAAAACACTAAAAGTAATTTTTTCATTTGTTCTCCTTAAAATTTCAAAGTCCGTTCGGATTCATTCCCCTACTTATCACTTTGTAGGGCAAAATTATAACGCGTTTAGCTAAATTTTTGTTTAATTTAAGCTATTCCACAAGCCCTAATTCTACTTTGTTTTTATTAAGCGATAGCACTTCTACACGCACTTCATCGCCCTCTTTTAAGTAATCGCTAATCCGTTCATTTCTGTTGTTGGTTACCTTAGAAACATGTAACAATCCATCGTAATTATGAGGCAACTCTACAAACGCGCCAAATTCTACAACTTTTTTTACTTTACCTGTGTAAATATCACCCACTTGGTACAATTCATAAAGATTTGGTTTATTTTCTTTGGTATTTGCAATATTCAAAATATGCTCTTTTGCCGCATTCACTTTTTGCTTATTTCCCCCACTCACTTTCACTTCGCCATTATCACGATTCAAGTCAATCGCGACTTCAAATTTTTCAATAATTTCTTTAATCGTTTTGCCTGCTTGTCCAATCACTTCTACAATCTTGCTAGGGTGAATCGCAAAGATTTGTGAGCTAGGCAGAGATTCTGTATTTAAGACAATCTTTTCTTTTGCCTCTTCCATTAATCCCAAAATTTGCAAACGCGCCTCTTTAGCTTGAAAAAGCGCGTTTTTTAGTATTTCCGTTCTTAAACCCCCTAGCTTAATGTCCATTTGTAGTGCAGTGATTCCATTTGTACTTCCGGCAACTTTGAAATCCATATCGCCATCGTGGTCTTCTAAGCCCATAATATCTGTTAAAATCGCATATTTTTCCCCCTCACATACAAGTCCCATAGCAACTCCTGCAATCAAAGAAGTGCATTCAATATCCGCAGCTGCCAACGCTAAAGAGCCGCCGCACACTGTTGCCATAGAAGAAGAACCATTGGATTCTAAAATTTCAGAGACTAAACGAATCGTTTTAGAATCCCTATTAATCAAACTGCACTCTAGTGCGCGTTTTGCAAGATTTCCGTGTCCTAACTCTCGCCTGCTTGTCGCACCAATGCTACTTGCTTCCCCGACGCTAAAGGGTGGAAAATTATAATGCACCATAAAACGTTCCTTAGAGGTTGCCTTTTCTGTAAGTAATTCATAATTTTGTGCGTCCATCTCCCCTCCAAGAGTGCAAACCACAAGTGCCTGCGTCTGTCCTCGTGTAAAAAGTGCGCTTGAATGCGCTTTAGGCAAGAAATTTGTTTCAATGCTGATAGGACGAACCTCCTTTAAGCACCTGCCGTCCGCGCGTTTGCCCTCCTCTAATATCATTTGTCGGATAAGCGTGCGCTTTACTTTAGTGAGCGTTTCATTAACACGCTCTTCTAGTGATTCTATATCGTCTGAACTCTGTGTCTTCCAAGATTCCATAATTTCCTTAGCAAAGGCTTTTAAGCGGCTATTGCGTTCTGTTTTGGACAACGACTCAATCACTTTGCGTAAAGGTTCTAAATAATTTTGACAAATAAAATTTTCAATTCTTTCACAAACAAAGCTCTTTCTAGCTCTTTCTAGCTTTAGAGGCGACTTGACAAAAGGCGCGAAAGATTCCTTGATGAGCCGACTTTTAAGAGCAATCTGCGTACGCGCCAATTCTAAAGCCTCTATGAGTTTGTCCTCCTCTAATTCATTTGCGCTAAAGGAAGTGATTTCCTTCTCTTTTAAGGTTGTCATTAGGCTAAGAGGATTGCTAGAGGATTTTACCTTTACACCGCCAAAAGTGCGCATTTCAATCATTAACAAATCCTCATTCACACCGCTGACTAGCAAATCCAAAGTGCTTTGCTCCTGCTCATTTGGAGTTGGATTAATCACAAATTCCTCTGCAATTCTACCAATCCGCACGCCATTAACAGGAAAATGAAGCGGAATCTCGGAAACATACAAAGCCGCACTCGCAGCATTCAAAGCCAAAATTTGTAAATCACCATCACTCTCTGCGCTTAATACCATAATGGTAATTTGTGTAGGATAACAATAATCTTTTGGAAACAATGGGCGCAAACTGCGGTCTATAATTCTAGCTGTAAGAGTTTCGAAATCACTAGGCTTTGCTTCTCGTTTGACATAGCCACCCGGAAATTTTCCTGCAGCATAGGATTTTTCAATATATTGCACGGTTAAAGGCAAGAAATCCTCCTCTACCACGCAATTCTCATCAATTACCACCGTAGCTAGTAAAACATTATTGCCATTTTTATAATACACACTTCCGTTAGTTTGTTTAGCAAATTTATCAAAAATATATTCTTCTTCTTTACTCAAAAACATTAGTTTTGCTTCGTCCATTCTTCCTCCTTGAACTTATGGTTGTATATTGTTAAAAATTTCTTCAATGACTGAAGATTCTATTGCAGGATACTCTTTATAATAATATCCAATATCTACAAAATTTTTAGACCGATAAAGGCAAAAAATTCCGTCGGTTGCTTCGTCCATCACTTCTGCCACTTCAATGGGCGCAACAGGACAAGCAAAATGCACGGTTTTTGCTTGTAAGGTAATCACGGATTTAATAGATGCTAATGCAGTTAAACCACTATCAATCCCTTCATCTACAAGCAAAACGCGTTTGCCCTTAAGAGAAATTAAGGGGTTACCTTTGCGGTATTGATAAATGAGAGGCAACATTTTATCCTCGTATTGTCGTTGCACTTCGCCATAAATATAATCTAGGCTAATTTCAAAAGAGCGCACTAAAGCTTCGTTTATCACAACATCGTGCGTTTCAGTCGCCATTGCAATTTCACATTCTGGATTATTTGGTGCTAAAATTGGCGAAGTAAAGAGAAAAGCAAGCGGTGCTTTAATCATCTGTGCCAAACGATGCGCAAAAAGCACTCCTGCAAAAGAAATCCCCACAACAACGCAATCTTGCTTTTCAAAAAAACTCAAGGGCATATTATGCAGTAGTTTTTGCAATGCGTCATTGCGATTTTCAAAGAGAGTCTTTCGTCGCATAGAGTGCATTGTATTACCGATAAAATTGCCTCCAATCGTGCTAATAATTTCGCTATTTAAATTTCCCATATACTTGTCCTAATTGCCTACTTTTACATCACTGCTTAATAAAGGAATAAATTTAATTGTAAATAACACATATTTATCGTCTTTTGCTTCTGTTCCGTGCGTAGTCAGCATTGGATAGATTTCACTTACATATTTAAGCCCAAAAGAAAAACAACGGATAGAAGTTTCAAAGCCGACTTGCCAAGTCTTAAAGTAACGTTCCTTATAATCATAGCCCGCACTTGCAAAAATGTCAATGGATTCAAACTCTTTCTCAAATCCTGCCATTAGGTAATTTGCCTCGCCAAATCTCCCACGATTCCAATCAATATCTGCAAAAGATTGACGGAAAAAATGTCCAAAACTTGCATTCAAATACTCGCCGTCATAACGCACTTGATGTGTGGCTTCAGAAATCTTTGCCTTTTGATGTGAATAAAAAATGCTACTCAAAAAACTCCATTGATAATCATAAAAGTATTGAATCTCGTTTTCAAACTCTCCCATTTTGTGATTATCCTCCAAATAAAAAGGCTGCTTGAAGCGATGAGACAAAAAAAGTGTATCACTAGAATCATAAAAGTATTGAGAGCCACCAAACCGCAACTCTTGTCTATGACCGGGCAATGTAAAAAAGTCTTGAAAATCACCTTTTTCTCTATCAAAGCCGGGCAAAATATAAGAGGATTCCAAACTAATTGTATGCCCAAAGTCTTCATATTGCTTCACTAAATCAGAATTGACTTTGAATTGATAATATTGCGAATAGTAACGTCCGTCTTCTAATTTTTTTTGTTTTGTGTTGCTGTAGTTAATTTGTGTGGCATAAAAAATGGGTGAAGCCGAGAGATTGACAAAGTCATTCAAAAAACTTTGTGTATAGAGGATAGGGAGATGTGCTTCTTGCTGCACTGCACGATAACCCTTAGGACGCGTCCAGTTTTTGGCTTGATAGTCAAAACCATAGTATAAATTATCCAAAAACAAAGAATCCATTTGGCGATGGTATTGCACCTGTGGCAAAGTTTGTAGAGTCTCCGCATTGCTTGTTTTTTCTAAATCCGAATAATAGCGTCCATAAATACCCAAATAATCATTTTTACTTTTTAAAAAATAATTCAAACGGGAAGTCAAAAGACTGCCTTGTAAATCTGCACGTTCCCTCGTGTCTCTATCTGTTAGACGAAAATAATCAATATCAGAAATTTGCGAAATATCCGCATAGATTCCATCTTCATAAAAATAATTTTGTGATTTTGTTAGCAAATCTTTACGCTCGTATTTGAGTTGAAATCCAAAATGAGCCTGATTTTCTAAATCATAAGTTCTCTGATAGCTATCTGTATCGCCAAAATAACCAAAATTTGCCCATAACATTTCGTCCCTATCGTCTATGATTCTAAATTCATTATAGAATCCCGCACCCCTCTTTGTCCGAATTTGAGGAGCAAATGTCATATCCCACTCCTCTTGTGGAGCAATAAAAATGGGTTGGGAATATAAAAAACCATCGTCTTTTGAGTTTCCAATTTCAGGATAAAGCAAACCGCTTTTGCGCTTGTAGCCCAAAGAAAAAGAAAGATAAGGGAAATAAAGCACCGGCATATCATAAATGCAAAGACGAGGATTCCAAACGCTCAACCATTCTTCATTGACATCATATTGACTTTTACTTGCTTTTAATTGCCAAATTGGATTATTCACACTACAAGTTGAAATCGTTGTATCCTCTGTCTGATAAACATTCTTATCATATTGCGCACTTTTTGCATCTACCCATAAACCACTCATAGAATCCTGCAAATAAAAAGGCTCTAAAAAGGAATAGTCTTGCTGCATTTTAATCTTAATCTTTTGAGCTTTCAGATAAAGTGCATTTCCTTTATAAGCATTCACATTGCCACTTAGTGTGATTTCCCCGCTTTGTGTATCATAAGTCGCTTCATTGGCAGTTACAAAATAGTCTAAGTTAATCACCGTGGCATGCCCCTTGCCAATCACTTGAGATTGACTATATTCCATATCGTCAGCCAAAAACTCAAAAATAGCTTCTTGTTGGGAATTAAACTGCTTGATAGATGGACGTGCTTGTAAAAAATTTGGGACAAACAATGCAAAAGCCGCTACGCTTGATACAATTCCAAAGACTTTAGACAATTTAAGCATTATAGGGCTTTAGCTCCACAACGAGTGTATTGGCTGCTATATCGTGCAAGCCTCTTTTTAGAGGATTAGCAAAAATATAAAAGAAGGGCAAATACATCAGAAATTCATTCAATGTGCGCAAAAGTGAG
This sequence comes from Helicobacter ganmani, assembly GCF_003364315.1. NCBI lineage: Bacteria > Pseudomonadati > Campylobacterota > Epsilonproteobacteria > Campylobacterales > Helicobacteraceae > Helicobacter > Helicobacter ganmani. The sequence goes on from NZ_NXLS01000003.1 coordinate 54,995, forward strand.
CGCAAAAACGCTTGCCAAAAACTAGGATTATCCAACAACCCTAACTCTATCACGCGAATCTTCACGACAATTTTTCCAATCGTCGCTCCATAAAACTGCACAAAAAGCCAATGATATAAAATGCGGATTCCATAAAGAATCGCCCAAGAGCTAGAAACAATCGCCAACATTGCTTCTACATCGCCCGTATTTTGCATAATGCTATCCCAATAAATCCCAATGATTACCATACTTAAAAGTAAATCATCAATCAAATGTGCCACGATTCGCTTCCAATAAGGAGCAACTTCAATTTCTTCACGTGCTAAAATTTCTTCAATCTTATTGGTATTCATTGCCTACCTCAAAGCTTGATAGGCAATATCTTTGCGATATTGCATTCCTTCAAAATTAACAGATTCCACTTGTGCATAAGCATTTTTAAGTGCCTCTTGCACATTATCGCCCTTACCCACACATACAAGCACACGTCCTCCGGTTGCGAACAAATCCTCTCCCTCTTTGCTCACTCCTGCAAAGCTAATATGGGATTGCGTATTATCCAAAGAACGAATCACAATTTTTGCTTTGGGAGAACTTTTGTAAGGATAGTCCTTAGAAGCAACCACAACTCCTACACATACTTTGGACTCTAACTCAAATTGCACATTTTTCAAATCCCCTCTAGCGCACGCTAAGAAACAATCCAACAAACCATTTTTAAAAAGCGGCATTAACACTTCGCATTCTGGATCGCCAAAGCGAACATTAAACTCTAGCAAATAGGGCTTACCTTGAACAACCATAATCCCACAAAATAAAGCTCCATTAAAAGGATTTCCATCCTCTGCCATACCTTTAAGTGTCGGCACAATAATTGTGGATTTGACTTCTTCAAGGATTTGCGCATTTACCAAAGGAGCAGGAGCATAAGCCCCCATTCCTCCTGTATTTGGACCTTTGTCTTTGTCCAAAAGTCGCTTATGGTCTTGCGCGGCAGGCAATACAATGAAATCCTTTCCATCGCACATTGCAAAAACAGACAATTCAAATCCGTCTAAAAATTCCTCAATCACAATTGTTTTACCCGAATCCCCAAAACTCTTTCCGTCTAACATTTCCTTCGCTGCTATTTTTGCTTCCTCGTGGCTTTGGGCTATAATGACGCCTTTGCCTGCACACAAACCATCAGCTTTTACGACAATAGGCAAACTTAAAGCGTCAATAAATCTGCAAGATTCTACATAGTCTTGCGTTTGAATAAAACGTGCTGTCGGGATTCCATATTTTTGCGCAAACTTTTTCATATAAGCTTTCGAACCCTCCAAACGCGCGGCTTTTGCGCTTGGACCAAAGACAAGGATTCCATTTGCCCGCAAAGAATCCGCTAAACCATCTACCAATGGTGCTTCAGGACCTATAATCACAAGTCCGATTCTTTGTATCAATGCAAAATCTATAAATTCTTGTTGATTTGCAAAATCAATATTTTTGCCAAGTTTGCTTGTTGCACCATTGCCCGGATAAAAATAAATCCCGTCTATTCTGCATTCCTTTTGCAATGCAAGCCCAATTGAATATTCACGCCCGCCGCTACCCACAATAACAATTTCCATATTTTACAACCTTAAAATTTTTGTTTTTAAAACTTTCAAGATTTTTTAAAAGAAAAACTTTCAAAACAAAAATATTATTCTCTATTTTTTACAAGACCCAAGCAAGCGTTACTTATTTGTCTAGCCCAAAAATAGGCAACGATTCTAGCCATAAGCAACTTATTAGGCGGCAGATTCTCGTCTCAACTTAAGAGACTCAAACGAAAACACCATCACACAAAGCCAACTATACAACCAGCAATACTTAAATTATGTTGGACTCCAAAATTAAAGAAATGCGCTTTGCTTAGGCAAAAGGAATTATAAACTATCCTAGCTAAAGTGGCTTTTAACTTTAAACCAAAAATTAATAAAGTTTAGGCAAAATTGCGCAATTTAAATTCAAAAATAACAAGGAATCCCAAAAATGAAAAAAATTTTATCAGCTTTTGTTTGTGCCGCAGTTTTAAGCAGCACACTTCCTGCAAATGAATGCGTCTGTTTTGAACTCAAAGGTGAATTTGGGGAAGAAATCAAAGCCATTTTGCAAAAATATTCCAAAAATTTAGGCTCAAAAGACATTAAAGTCGTGCGTGAAGACGCGGATTTGACACTTCAAGAACGAAATTTTTTAGATAGTCTCTTAGGCACAGGTTCCGTAGCAAGCACAGCTAAAACAGCAGATTTAGAAAAAGGCAAAAAACTCTATGAACGTGATTGTGCAAATTGTCATGGGCAAAAAGGTGAAATTGCTGTAGCAAGCAAGCCCGCAATTAATACTTGGAAAGCAAGTGAAATTGCAAGTGAAATTAAAACCTACCAAAATCAAAGCTTTGAAGGACAATCTCGTTTTATCAAAAACCAAGTAGCGCAACGTTATACCAGACGCGATATGGACGATATTGGTGCATATATTGAAACACTAAAGTAAAGGACATTAAAGTTTAAAAAATAATGTGAAATTCCTCTACTTTGAGTAAGAATTTTTAAGCAAAAATTTCAGCAATCTTAAGTTAAGATTCTGCAAATTACATAAAATTTTAAGGAATAATATGAGCAAAATTGTAACAAGATTTGCACCTTCTCCTACGGGTTATTTACATATCGGTGGCTTACGCACCGCACTTTTTAACTATCTTTATGCAAGGGCAAATGGTGGAAAATTTTTATTACGCATTGAAGATACGGATTTAGCACGCAACTCAATAGATGCCAAAGAAGCAATTTTGCAGGCATTTGCTTGGGTTGGAATGGATTATGATGGCGAAGTTGTCTATCAAAGTCAAAGATTCTCGCTCTATCAAGAATACATTGACCGCTTATTAAAAGAAGGAAAAGCATATTATTGCTATATGCAAAAAGAGGAATTAGACAAGAATCGCAAAGAGGCGGAAGCCAAAGGGCAAGTGTGGAAATACGACAACCGCTATCGTGATTTTACAGACACGCCACCTGCTGGAGTAAAACCTGTTGTGCGAATTAAAGCACCCACAGAGGGGGAAATCTGCTTCCTTGATGGCGTCAAAGGTGAAATCAGAATTGCGGCAAAAGAATTGGACGATTTCATCATTGCACGCAGTGATGGCACACCCACTTACAACTTCGTCGTAACGATTGATGACGCGCTTATGGGGGTAACAGATGTGATTCGTGGCGATGACCATTTAAGTAACACACCCAAACAAATCATTCTTTACCAAGCATTAAGTTTTGTGATTCCGCGATTTTATCATGTGCCAATGATTCTCAATCCTCAAGGGCAAAAACTTAGCAAACGCGATGGTGCAATGAGTGTTATGGAATACAAAACTCTAGGTTTCCTGCCCCAAGCCTTATTGAATTTTCTTGTACGTTTAGGTTGGAGTCACAAAGACCAAGAAATTTTTTCTATGCAAGAAATGTTAGATTTCTTTAATCCCAATAGCTTAAATAGTGCTCCCTCTGCCTACAATAAAGAAAAGCTTTTGTGGCTAAACGCACACTATTTACACAAACTAGATTGCAAACAAATCAATACATTATTGCCTTTTTATGGCGCAGAGATTCCAAATCAACGCGCACAAGAGATTCTGTATCCCGAAATTAAAGAACGTTCTAAAACACTATTGGAATTTGTTGAAATCCTAAAAACTTGTTTGACTTCTGTCGTAACTTATGACGAAAAAATGCTCCAAAAAGTCAAGAATGAGGAGAATATTCACTTGTTAAAAGAATTTATGATTTATTTGCAATCCCTAAAAACACCTTTTGAAAATGTGCAAGAAGCAGAACAAGAAATTGCGACTTTCGCAGATTTTCAAGGAATCAAGGCAAAAAGCTTTTTTATGCCTTTACGCTTTGCTCTGCTTGGCTCACCCGGTGGCGTTGGAATCGCGCCCTTGATGAGCGCATTAGGAGCTGAAGTGGTCATAGAAAGAATCAAGCAAGCATTAGAAATTTTAAGCAAAAGCGATTCTTAAAACCAAAAATCCCTTATGCAAAAAGATTAAAAGAGCAATCTTTTAAATCTGGATTCTATCTGCCTTTTTGTTGGGCAGTTGCACAAGCATTTTATGGATAGAATCCAAATCAAAATTTCAAGAAAATGGAATCTCAAAAGTTTTGCTACTTTGAAAATCATAGGTTTTACCTTCAAAGTTAAATTTCAAATGATAAGCGTGCAACATCAAGCGCGTTGCCCCAAAGTAAATCTCTCGCCTCCTATTGCTCAAGCCATATAAAGAATCACGGGAAAGATTTTGTGATTTTGCGGGGATAAATTCCGCGTCTAAATATTCCCGACTATGCACATCTAACGCTCCATAGAGAGGGTCTCCCAAAATCGGAAAGCCAAGCGCATACAAATGCAAGCGAATCTGATGTGTGCGCCCGCTTTTTGGACGCACTTTTAACAAAGTGCATGGCACAGTTTGCAAGTTAGAATCTCCACCAAAAGATTTTTGCAAGCAAAAATCCAACACTCCTAACATTTCAAATTCGCTTTTTGCCTCCCTAAAGGATAGTGATTCCGCTTCACTCTGCCCTAAAAACTTAGAACGTACGCACAAATCCCCGCCTTTTGGTTGTGTTGCAAGCGGCAAAGAGAGGCAAAAATCTCTCCCCCTCCAATTACTTTTACTCAAATCCCCACGCACAAGAGCTAGATATTCTTTTGTAATGTGATGATTTGCAAACATTGCACCGAGCTTTGTAATACTGCGTGAATGCTTACCTACAAGCACAAGCCCGCTAGTCTCCTTGTCAATACGATGAACCAAGCTAGCCTCCTCCCCATAAAGAGAGCGCACCTCATCAACAAAGCTATGGTGTGCAAATCTCCCTTTAGGGTGAATGAGCATTTTAGCTGGCTTCTCAAAAAGCGCAAAATGTTCATTCTCATAAAGTGGCTTTAAGCCGACAGAATCAGCTTCAAATATGAGAATACAAACACTTTTTTCCAATATCTTGGCTTTTTCATTATTCTTTAGAGGTTTGCCCTCATAAATCACTTTGCCTTTATTAATATATCTTTGCGATTGTGCCATATTTAAATGCAAACATTGCATTAAGAATTGATGAGCTTTCATTGGTTTTGGAATAGGAAATTCTTTTAAAACAAAGGGCATTTTGTAACTTTTAAGTAGGATTGTGTTAGGATATTTTAACATAAATTGAAAGATTTAATTTCTTATATAGAAAAGCGACACAAAAATGCAAAATATCCTACAAAGGCAAGGCGAACAAGCTACAAACTACCGATAATCAAGGAACAAAAATGAATAAGCAAGAGTTTATACAGAACTTTAGAAATTTTCTTGATACCCTACAAGATAAAATCTGCGAAGACTCTAAATGGAAAATTAAAGGTTTTACTCTAGGTTCACACGGAGAATATTTTAAAAATAGAGAATCTAACAAGAATATCCAATTCCCTTATAATCAATATCAAGGACATTTTTGCTTGGGTGTAATTTATGATAGAATAATGATTGATGAACTCACGCGTTATGGAATTGATGATTTAAAAAAAATTCCGTCTGTGATACAAAATCTCACTTTATTTTTTGTAGAGAAATATAAAATAGCTAGCGATTCTAGTGGTAGTGGTAATACTGCAAATATACGTAGCATTAAAAATATTGATGATATTATCAATGAGAGAGGTGTATTTGCAAATCTTGGTGAGGAAATTTTTGATGATTATTGGATAAATTATGGGCAAATCAATATTACAGATTCTAAAGAAAATAACAAAACTTAAAGAGTATTTAATATATAGGGATAGAAATGAAAATTAAGATTCCACCACTTAAAATTCAAGGCATCAAAAGTAAGCTAGTCTGCTCCATTAAAAGCACAATGAAGTGGGATAATCAAGGAATCTACTTGGAGCCATTTATGGGCAGCGGTGTTGTAGGCTTTAATATCGCACCTAATGGAGACTTTATTTATTGCGACCCACCTTATATTGATAGGCATTGTGATTATTTTAATGCTTGGAATGAAACGAAAGAAAAAGAACTTTATGAAATTTTATCTAGCACAAAGGCAAAGTTTATACTCTCAACTTGGCATAGTAACCGATATAGAGAAAATAAGTATATAATAACATTATGGAATAGATTTTATAATGACATTATTGAGCATTTTTATCATTTGGGTGCAAGTGAAAACAATAGAAACGCAATCAAAGAAGCATTAATAAAAAACTATGTTGTGGATACAAATTTTATACCAAGTAATCCTGCAAGACAAAAATCTTTATTTGGATAAACAATGCACACTAGACTCTATAAATCACTGCATTCGGTTGGCAAAGGTAGAGCAGTTAAGATTTTATTCGCAAATGGCTTCAATAAAAATATGTATAGAGTGCATAACAAGAAGCAAAAAGATAAGTAATGCTTTATGAAATCTCAAATTACAAACTTTAATTTACTTTAAGGAGAAAATATGGTAGAACGATATGCAAGAGAAGAGATGAAAGGGCTTTGGGATTTAAATGCGAAATATTCTGCTTGGCTAGAAGTAGAAAAGGCATTGGTAAGAGGGTGGAATAAACTTGGGTTAATTCCTAATAGTGATTGCGAAAAAATCTGCAAAAATGCAAAATTTGATATTGCGAGAATTGACGAAATTGAAGCAGTTACAAAACACGATTTAATTGCTTTTACAACGAGTGTGGCGGAATCTTTGGGTGAGGAATCACGTTGGTTTCATTATGGTATCACCTCTAGTGATTGTATTGATACTGCTGTGGCACTTCAAATGCGAGATTCCTTAAAAATCATTATAGAAGATGTCAAGCATTTATGCGAAGTGATTAAAAAAAGAGCACTAGGACACAAGGAAACCTTAATGGTGGGACGCTCTCACGGAATCCACGGCGAACCCATTACTTTTGGGCTTGTTTGTGCGATTTGGTATGATGAAATCAAGAGACATTTGAGAGCCTTAGAAGCCACCTTAGAAGTGATTTCAGTGGGGCAACTAAGCGGTGCGATGGGAAATCTCGCACATACACCTATGGAGCTAGAAGAACTTGTCTGCGAGGATTTAGGGCTAAAAGCCGCACCCGCTAGCAATCAAGTAATTCAAAGAGATCGCTATGCAAGACTTATTAGTGATTTAGCACTTCTTGCAAGCAGTTGCGAAAAAATCGCCATAGAGATTCGGCATTTACAACGTACCGAAGTCTATGAGGCAGAGGAATATTTTTCACAAGGACAGAAAGGGAGTAGTGCAATGCCACATAAGCGGAATCCCGTGTTGAGCGAAAATATTACCGGGCTTTGTCGTATGATTCGCTCTTTTGCGATTCCAGCTATGGAAAATGTTGCGTTGTGGCACGAGCGAGACATTAGCCACTCTAGTGTGGAGCGGTTTATTTTACCTGATTCTTTTATTACCACAGATTTTATGCTTCATCGCCTAAGCGACTTGCTTGAGAAGCTTGTCGTCTATCCTAAAAATATGATGAAAAACCTCAATTTAACAGGTGGGCTTGTCTTTTCACAACGCATTTTACTAGAACTTCCCAAAAAGGGCGTCAGTCGTGAAAATGCCTATAAGATCGTGCAACGCAATGCAATGAAAGTATGGACAGATTTGCAAGAGGGCAAAGCCGCTCTTAACAACAAAGGAGAATCTCTTTATTTGCAATATTTATTGTCCGATTCCGAATTGGTTGGGTTAATTGGAGAAAACGCCATCAAAGAATGTTTTGAATTTAGCTATTACACCAAAAATGTAGAGGCAATTTTCAAGCGCGTGTTTGGATAGCCTAACACCTCACAAAGCCTTATTTAGAGGATATTTCAGCCCGTTCTTATCCTTGCAAGCCGATTTGTCGGCGTGGCAATCTACAATATTGAATCCCACAATAAAAACAATGAAATATCAGATTTTATAGTATAATTAAACCCTATTTTTTACATAAGGTGCAAAATGTTCAATGATAAAAGTATTCTAATCACCGGTGGCACAGGGAGTTTTGGTAAATGCTATACCAAAACACTCCTAGAGCGATACAAGCCCAAAAAAATTGTCATTTTCTCCCGTGATGAGTTGAAGCAATTTGAAATGGCACAAACCTATAACGCCTCTTGTATGCGATATTTTTTAGGTGATGTGCGTGATGAAAGCAGACTCAAAGAAGCGACCATTGGAATTGATTACATTATCCACGCCGCAGCACTCAAACAAGTTCCAGCCGCAGAATACAATCCAACAGAATGCATTAAAACAAATATTTATGGCGCGCAAAACGTCATCAATGCAGCCCTTAGCAATGGAATCTCAAAAGTCATTGCACTTTCCACCGATAAAGCGGCAAATCCTATCAATCTCTATGGGGCGACAAAATTGGCAAGTGATAAGCTTTTTGTCGCGGCAAACAATATTGCCGGAATGCGCAAAACTCGCTTTTCTGTCGTGCGTTATGGTAATGTTATTGGCTCACGTGGCTCTGTCGTGCCATTTTTTCAAAAGCTCATTTGTGAGGGAGCAAAAGAGTTACCTATTACAGACCCAGAAATGACACGCTTTATGATTACTTTGCAACAAGGAGTGGATTTTGTTTTGAAAAACTTTGAAAGAATGAAAGGTGGGGAAACTTTTGTCCCTAAAATTCCATCAATGAAAATAACCGAAGTGGCGAAAGCTCTAGCTCCAAACTTACCTCATAAAATCGTCGGAATCCGACCGGGTGAAAAAATCCACGAAACGATGTGTCCGAGTGATGATAGCCATATTACCTATGAATTTAACGACTATTATGTCATTGCGCCTACAATTCAGTTTAGCTTCATTACCGACTTTAGCACCAATGTGTTAGGTGAGAGTGGAAAGCTTGTGCCACGCGGATTTTCTTATGATTCTGGCACAAATAAACAATGGTTAAGTTGTGAGGAATTTTTGGAGTTGCTACAATGATTCCTTATGGCAAACAAGAAATTACAGAATCAGATATTAATGCGGTAATAGACGCTCTCAAATCCCCTTTGATTACGCAAGGACCAAAAGCACAAGAGTTTGAAGAAAAGATAGCGAGTAAAGTGGGTGCGCAATTTGGTGTGAGTTTCAATAGTGCAACAAGCGCGCTCCATTGCGCCGCTCTTGCTTTGGGGCTTGGCAAAGGAGACTTTTTATGGACGACACCCAATAGTTTTGTTGCGAGTGCAAATTGTGGAATCTACTGCGGTGCAAAAGTAGATTTTGTAGATATTGATGCACAAACCTACAATTTAGACACAAAAGCGTTAGAGAAAAAACTCAAAAATACTCCCAAACGCAAATTACCGAAAGTGCTTGTAGCCGTGCATTTTGCCGGACAAAGCTGCGAGATGAAAGAAATTTATCGCTTAAGTCAAATCTACCGCTTCAAAATCATAGAAGACGCTTCACACGCACTTGGTGGAAGCTATTGTAAAATTCCTATTGGAAGTTGTAAATGGAGTGATATTACGATTTTTAGCTTCCACCCTGTTAAAATCATTACTTGCGCAGAGGGTGGAATCGCCACGACAAACAATGAAAAATACGCAAGCAAAATGCAAATATTCAAAAGCCACGGAATCACAAAAGACACAAAAAGATTCAAAGGTGAAAATGCTGGGGCTTGGTATTATGAGCAACAATTTTTGGGCTTTAATTATCGCTTAAGTGAATTACACGCAACACTTGGAATCTCGCAATTAACGCGACTAGAAGAATATGTACGCGTGCGCAACGCACTAGTAAAAACCTACAACGAAAATTTAAGCAATTTGGAGCTGATTTTGCCCTATGTTGCACCTTATAATTACAGTGCATTCCACTTGTATGTGATTTTACTCACCAAAAAAAGCGGAATCAAACGCAAAGAATTATTTGGCAAATTACAGGCAGCTGGAATCGGTGCACAAGTGCATTATATCCCAATTCACTTGCAACCCTTTTATGCACGATTTGGTTTCAAAAAAGGAGACTTTAAAAAGGCAGAATCCTACTATCAAAACGCCATTAGTCTGCCACTTTTCCCAACTTTAAGCGAACAGGAGCAGCAAAAAGTGATTGCGACTCTACAAGAATCTGTGCGCAAAAAGGACTAAAATGGAATCTTGTGTGTGCGTAATCCCCGCACGCGGTGGGAGTAAGCGAATTAAAAGAAAGAATCTCAAAAATTTTTGTGGCAAACCCATTTTGTCTTATAGTCTGCAAAATGCGCAAAAAAGCGGAATCTTTGATAAAATTCTTGTTTCAAGTGATGATGAGGAGATTTTAGAATTTGCCAAAAGTTTTGGAGTTAGCGCATTGAGGCGTCCAGAGAACTTAAGCACAGATTATAGCAGCACAAGAGAGGTGATTTTGCACGCAATAGAATCCCTTGAAATGCAAGAAGTAGAATCGCAAGATTTATGGATATGCTGCCTCTATGCAACTGCACCTTTGCTAGATTCTAAGACACTTACAGAATCTTTTTTGCAAGCGAAAACCTACGCGTCCTCTTGCTATTGTTTTGGTGCAGTGGAGTATGATTACTCGCCTTATCGCGCCTTTAACATTATAGAAAATCACAATAAAATGCTTTTTAAAGAGCATTTTTCTAAACGTTCGCAAGATTTAGAGAAAATCTACCACGACGCAGGGCAATTTTATTTCGCACGCTCAAGTGTATGGCGCAATCGTGAAAATATTTTTGAGGATTCTGTGAGTATTGTGCTACCCCCTATGCGTGTGCAAGATATTGACACACTAGAGGATTGGGAGCTTGCGGAGCTTAAATTCAAGCTTTTAGCCAATTCTTGTAGGAAATAGGTTAGGCGAGATTCTATTGCGCAAGATTGAGAAGCTTGTAACGCAGTTGCAATTCTAAAAATTCTTGATAAATCTTGTGGAATTCCAAATGCTCCTCATCAAGAGCAAAGCTTTCTTCTGTGCTAAGCAAACTTTGATTATCTTTATACTTATATCCAAGATTGGAGCTACGCGGATAAATCCCCTCATTGTCAATCCATACTTCCGCATTAAAGCCAAATGCAAATTTATCATTCTCTTGCGTCTCTAGCAAATTGCGTCCGCCAAGATGTAAGAATCTTGTTTCGCTCAAAGTCAAGGCATAGAGTGTGGGGAATATATCCTTATGCGAGCCAATCCGAGTTTTGTCATAGACTATTTCTCCTTGATAGGCTTTTGGAACATAAAGATAAAAGGGCACGCCATAAGCTAAGGCTTTTTCTGTATTAAAATCCATTGCCACTCCCCTTACTCTATGGTCTCCTGTGGCAGCAATAATTAACTTGTCTTTTAGCTCACTTTGCTTGACTTTGCTTAAGAATCTCGCAAATTCATTGTTGGCATAAACATAAGTATTTAGGATTGCGGAAGTGTTTTTGGGTATTTTGTCAAAAATCTCTAATGGAATTTGCTCTTTAGAAAATAAAATCGGCACTTCAGGATAAGGGGGATGGTTTGAAACACTTAAAGTGAGAATCAAAAGTGGCTCTTTTGCACTAGATAAAAGCTCCAATGCCTTTTGATACATAAACTCATCACCTACACCATAATGAGAATGAAAATGTATTTTACTTGAGTTTGGATAATCTTGAAGTAAAGCAACTTCATCAATGATTTCATCAGCACCTTGCGCTTTCATAAAAAACCCCAAATCAGACCAAGTTGAATTGCCCGCAGTAAGAAAAATCACTCTATAACCTTGCTGCTTATAAACTTCTATTGGGATAAAGGGTAAATAATGTTCCTTATATTTTGATTTTGAAAGCACAATAGGACTTTGGAAAAACAAACAAAAGAAACTTGAGGCTGTGCCATTTTGGCATGGTAAAAAACGTGTCCATACAAAATCCTCTTCAAAATGTTGCGCAAGTTCGCCTAGCAGATTCAAGTTTCCCTCTTGCAAAGACAGCATTTGAGTGCCAAAACTTTCCATTAGATTCACCATAATATGCGGTGGATTCTTAAGTGCAAAGTCATTTTTGGGAGTTGTGGAAAAAAGTGGAAAGATTTTTGATAATTCCTCTAATCTCTCCATATTAGCAGGTTTTAAATCCAAAGTGTCTTTTTGATAATCTCTTAATGCAAAACTAAAACTCATCAAAGGATTGAGGGCAAGAGAATTAAAGCTTTCTATTTTGGAGAAACGATAATTTCCAGCCCTCATTGCAACATAGCTAAAATGTCCCCTTAAAGCCAATACATAAAGCGCAAGAAAAATCAAAAGCAAGCTCAAAATCATAGGAAGTTTAACATTAAAAGTAGGCAATTTTAAACGCAAGATCTTTGTATTCAATCACACACAAAAGGCGGTAAAAACGACTGCACAAAAAAATAAAAGTAAAGCTCAAAATCTGTAAGACAACCAATCGCATAAAACTCCTTCTTAACTCCTTCTTTTTGCAAAATGAAAGTTTCTATTATAGCATATTTGCCTTGATAGAATATTGACAATCAAGGTTTTACAAAGTATAATTACGCTTCTTTTATTTAGTCGGGGCGTAGCGCAGTCTGGTTAGCGCACTTGGTTTGGGACCAAGGGGTCGAAGGTTCGAATCCTTTCGCCCCGACCATTTTCCTAATCTTAAATGGTGGGCGTAGCTCAGTCGGTTAGAGCATCAGATTGTGGTCCTGAGGGTCGTGGGTTCGATTCCCATCGCCCACCCCATTGAAAACCTTTTATTATTTTAGAATCTCATTCTTTTTCTTTCATTATCTTGCTGTTATCCAAAAAGTTAGATAAATTTAGTATAATATTTATAATATTTATTTTCTCAAAAAGGTTCATCAATGAAAACAATATGGCTTCCTCTTTTATGTATCTTAGCATTAAGTGGTTGTGTTACAACAACAATGCAAACAAAAGCGACAATGTCGCAAAGCATTTTTATAGACCCTGTTGCAAAATCCAAACAAACGATTTTTGTTGCACTGCGCAATACAAGCGGACAAGAAATTAATTTGGAATCTAAAATTTTACAAAAACTACAAAACAAAGGCTATATTGTCGTAGATGACCCCGAACTTGCCAATTTCATCTTGCAAGCCAATGTGCTTTATTGTGATATTAAGCAAGAAAACAATGCGGTAGGTGCGGGTGTCTTAGGCGGTGCTGTGGGTGCTGGCGTGGGTGGATATAATCACAACTCCGCTACTGGAACGGTGGTTGGAGGATTGGCAGGTGCAGCTGCTGGTGCAATTCTAGGAAAACTCACAGAAGATACGATTTTCCAAATGCAAGTCGATATTAATGTGCGCCAAAGGATTGAAGGTGGCACTATTAATTATAATGCAACAGATAGCGGACAAGCTAGCGTGCGAGATGGACGACGAGCGGGCTTACTCAATAGCTTTGGAGGAAATGTCGCTAGCACGCAAGGTGGTGGCAAACTCAATGCCAATCAAGTCCAATATAGCGGACAAACTTATACTGGCAATTACTCTGAAAAATCCACCACACTTTTTGCGGAAGCAACGAAGCTAAATCTCACATTACAAGAAGCGATTCCTGTTTTAGAGGACAAAATTTCTACGCAAATTTCAGGAATTTTCTAGAGAAAATTTGAAGCGGTTAAGATTCTACAATTCCCCAAAAAGCCTTGTAGTGTTTTGGTTGATTTGATTTGCCAACATTTCTTTGGGTAGGTTTAGAATCTCGCTCATTTTTTCTAATACCAAAGGCACAAAGCTTGGCTCATTACGCTCTCCTCTGTGAGGGTGAGGCGTGAGATAGGGCGCGTCTGTCTCAAGCAAAAGCGAATCAAGCGGAATCCTAGGTAATACTTCTACAAGTTTTCTCGCATTTTTAAAGGTTAAAACCCCCCCGATTCCATAATAAAAGTTAAATTTTGCCAAAGAGAGCAGCTGAAAATCCGCATTAAAACAATGCAGGATTCCACCTTTAAGTTTAGGAGCGTAAGTTTGCAAAATCTCCAAACTATCCAACGAAGCGTCTCTAATATGCACAATCAAAGGTTTTTGAGATTCTATGGCGAGATGGATTTGCGCAATAAAAACTTCTTTTTGCTTTTGTTTTACCTCTGCTTCAGATTCCACACAAAAATCCGCAAGATTATCCTCTATCCTATAATAATCTAGCCCACATTCTCCTACCGCCACACATTTAGAATCGCTTAAAAATTCTTTAATGTAACCTTCATCATATAAATGCGCCAAATCTGGATGCACACCGCTTGCAAAATAAACTTCTGCATAAGTATGCGCCAATTCTTGCGCCCTCCTTAAGTCTCTAGGGTCAGCGGCAGGGATAATAAAACGTGTGATTCCAACCTTTTTGGCACGCTCTATCATCAAAGGAAAATCCTCTATAAATCGCTTATCGTCTAAATGGCAATGCGTATCACAAAGCTGCATATTGCTCCTTTTATGCTACAATTTGCAAATTTTAATGCAATTTTACTTAAAGGTTGGAAATGTTTACAGGACTTGTGCGTGAGTTTGGCAAAGTCAAATCCTTGCAAGACGCAACATTGACTTTGCTTGCAAAACATAAACCTCAAATCGGAGATTCTATCGCAGTCAATGGGGTTTGTCTCACAACAATTCAAATCTTAGATAAGGGCTTTATGCTAGAGCTTAGTGAGGAAACACAACAACACATTGCGCTAGAGACTTATACAGATTGGGTGCATATTGAACCCGCTATGCGCCTAAGTGATAGGTTAGATGGACATCTTGTGCAAGGGCATATTGATGGAATTGGGGAAATTGCAAAAATAGAATCCAACAGAATCGGCACGGACTTTTTTATCCGCACGACTCCAGAGATTCTCGCACTCTGTGCGCCAAAGGGAAGTATTGCAGTCAATGGCATCAGTTTGACGATTAACGAAATCCTAGAAAATACTTTGCGCTTGACGATTATCCCACACACTTTGCATTCTACGCTTTTTAAAACCTACAAAGTCGGAATGCGTGTCAATATAGAAACCGATTGTCTTGCACGCCTCGTGCGACACTTTCTGCAATCACCACAAGAAAAGCCAAACCCAAAACTAAGTTGGGAAGCGGTAGATAGAATCTTGGGAAGCTACTAATGCCACCGCTACTCAATCAAAAAGCTGTCGCCCTTGCTTATGAGCAAAACAAACAACGCGCTCCAAAAGTTATAGCCAAAGGTGAGGGATTTCTTGCGCAAAGAATCATTGAAAAGGCAAAGGAATACGAAATCCCCTTATTTCAGAGCAAAGCACTTGTGGATTCGCTAATTAACCTAGAATTAGACGAGGAGATTCCACCCACACTTTATAAGGCAGTCGTAGAAGTCTTTATTTGGCTTTACAAAACCGAAAATAAAGCACAAATGAGCAATAAAAAGTGAGGATAAAGAAAACACTTAACGAGGCAATCTATAATATAAGCAATCAAAATATTTAGTGGCAAGATAAAATTATGGATTGCCACGAAAATTTTTTAAATTTTCTCGCAATAATGTAGTGGCAAACTTAGCTCTTGGGAGATTCAACAATTTTATTTTAAAATAATTTTAGAATCTCATTTTGGAACACCTTTTGCTTTAACTCTCACAAAAGTTTAACAAAAGGCATAAAATGCAAGGTGGATATTATAGCTCTGTCGGCGGTATGGTTACACAAATTGACCGCTTAGATGTAATTGCAAACAACATCGCAAACGCAAATACAACCGGATTCAAGCGTGATGATGTTGTGATTGGAGATTTTTTAAGACTTTATGAACAAGCAAAGGACTTTTTGCCTATTGATGAGCAGACAAAAGACGCGGCAAAATTTTACAATCGCTCTTTGAATCGCGTGCCACAAATCGTAGAAGAATTTACTGACCGCTCACTTGGCGGAATGATGCAAACAGACAATACCTTTGATTTCGCACTTGGGCGAGAAAATGCGTATTTTATGATTGAAACACCCGAAGGAATTCGCTACACACGCGATGGTTCTTTTGTGTTAAACGAACAAGGCAGATTAGTCAATAAAGAAGGCTATCCCGTGCTTCCTCGCGAATATTTGGACGCTCCACAATATATTGAATTTATTGATGGATTCCAAGTAGAAGTGGATACCAATGGAAATGTTTATACGCGAGACTTAAACAATGAGGGAATTAGCGAAATGGCTTTGATGACAAATATCGGAATCGTAGCCTTTGAAAACCCAAAATATCTTAAAAAAGTAGGAGATAATCTCTACTCTTACCCAGAGGAGCGCAACAACGAGCGCGAAGCACTAGAACAAAGTGGCGCAGTGCGTCAAGGGTTTTTAGAAAAAAGCAATATTAATGTTGTCTATGAAATGACTGGATTAATTGAAGCAAACCGCTTAGTGGAAGCCTATTCCAAAGTGTTAAAAACACATATGGACGAGCTAAACACAGAAGCCATCACAAAACTAGCAGCAAAAGCATAAAAGGATTCCAAATGATGAGAGCACTCTACACAGCAACAACAGGTATGTTAGGACAGCAATTATTTATTGATGTTACTTCAAACAATATTTCCAATGTCAATACCTTTGGCTATCGCAAGGAACGCGCTGAATTTGCGGATTTGTTCCACCAAGTGATTCAATACGCAGGTTCAAGCACTTCAGAGACTACTCTTAGCCCAACAGGAATTGAAGTGGGATTAGGTGTGCGCCCTACTTCGGTTCAAAAGCTATTTTCTCAAGGAAACTTCAAAGAAACAGAGCAAAACCTTGATATTGCAATCACGGGCAATGGATTCTTTCAAATTGAACTTCCTGATGGCACGATTGCCTATACGCGTGATGGAGCATTTAAACGTGATGATGAGGGTAATGTCGTCAATTCTCAAGGTTATTTACTCGTGCCAAATATCACGATTCCAGATGACGCAAGAGAAATCAATATCGGAACAGACGGGACGGTAACCGTTGTGCAAGGCAACGCTACTGAAGTCAATCAGTTAGGACAGATTGAAACCGTGAATTTTATCAACCCCGCAGGCTTGCACGCGCTAGGCGATAATCTTTATCTCAACACCAACGCTTCAGGAGACCCAATCGTTGGCACTCCGGGACTTAATGGCTTCGGGCTGCTAAGACAGGGATTTGTAGAAACAAGCAATGTGAAGTTGGTAGAGGAGATGACAGATTTAATTGTCGGGCAAAGAGCCTATGAAGCCAATTCTAAGTCTATCCAAACAGCGGATTCTATGCTCCAAATTGTCAATCAACTTAAACGTAACTAACACGCTATTTAAGAGAGGGCATTCTATGCCTTTCTTTGCAAATCTCCCCTTTCTTGCAATTTTAAAGGACTATTTATCCAAAAAATATTAAACTACGATTTTAATATTAGAATAAAGGGCTTAAAATGTCTAGCTTTTTCTCCTTTTTAGAACAGAATTTATCTAGTGTTTTATTTATCTTTATTTGCAATGCGATTCTTTTATTTTTTTGGAATTATTTTTCTTATTTTTACGATTCTATCCCTTGGTTTTTAGAAAAGCTCACCAAATCCCTCCTTAGCACAATCTTGCTAGAACTCCTTTGCTTACACCTCGCCTTTTTACTTTTCCCAAGCAATCTTGCGCGCACTCTTTTGTTATTACTTGTAGGTTTAAGTGCGATTGCACTTATCGTAGAGGGATTTTTGCTGTATTCTTATCGCAGTCTCATCACACCCTATGTTCTTGACGCAATCTTGCAAACAAACTTCAAAGAAGCAAGAGAGTTTTTCATTGCTTTTTTGAATCTCAAGATTTTCTTAATTGCCCTTGGATTCCTATTAGCTGGTTATGGTTATTTTAAGTTTTTCCCAACCCCACAAACAACCCTGTCTCCTAGATTGATTGGAATCTTTTTTGCGCTTTATGTGCTGCTTAGTGTGATTTTCATCGCAGATGTTGCCAATCGCTACTTCAAGCACAAGCCCGAACCTTTTGCGAAGCTCAACGAAAATTCCCTCACGCGACTTTTTTATAGTATTCGTCAGTATTATGGTAGCACGAGCTTCTATACAAGCTACAAACAACTTGTAAGCAATTATCAAGCCTTGCGTGAATCCTATCAAGGTAAAATCTCCAAAAGCTCCGATTCCCCACAGCATATTGTGCTAGTCATTGGGGAATCCACACAAAGAAATTTCCTTGAAGTTTATGGTTATGAGCTTCCCAATACCCCCTTTTTAAGGAGCTTTGCAAATAATGAGGGGGGGGGAGGCAACTAGCGTTATTTAGCGATACAATCGCATCTTTTGCGCAAACCAAACTCGCCTTACAACATTTGCTCAATTTCTCCAATGCTGGAGATAGTCAATGGAATCAATCCTTAGACCTTATCAATCTTTTTTCGCTTGCAGGATACAAAACTGCTGTTTTTTCCAATCAAGAAGTTGTCGGCTCAGAAGTCAATGCCTTTTCCTCTATCGCATCTCTTGCGGATTATAAAGCAAACTTAAACAAGTTCATCACAAGCTCCCGCATTGCAGAAAGTCAAATTACATACGATGGATTCCTTTTGCCTTTTATTCAATCTGCACTAGAGCAAAATCCTACCGAATCTCGCCTAGACATTATTCATTTAATGGGGACACATTTTAACTACGATAAACGTTACCCCAAAGAATTTGCGAAGTTTAATGCAAACGATATTCATTATCCAAGTTTTGCCGATAAGAAACAAAAGGAAATCATCGCTACTTATGCCAATGCGGTTTTGTATAATGATTATATTTTGAATGAGATTTTTAAAATCTATGCAAAGAGTGATTCTATTATTTTTTATCTTAGCGACCACGGAGAGAGTTTATACGAATACAAGGGCAAATTAGGGCATTTTGTAACTTCAAGATTCACTGCCGAAGTGCCATTTCTCGCTTTAATGAGTGAAGAATTTATCCAAAAACATAAAGAAACTGCACAAAAAATCCAAGCGGCTAAAGACAAACCTTTTGTGATTGATGATTTGATTCATCTACTCTGCGATGTTGCACAAATCCAAGTCCAAGACTATAACGCAACCAAGAATCCACTCTCGGCTGAATTTAATGCAAAAAAGATAAGAATCTTTAATCAAAAAGCAGATTATGACAAAGAGTTAAAAGGAGAAATTGCGCAACCAAAATAAATTACAGAGATAGCAAAGAATCGCAAGGCGGATTTAAACAATAAAGCCACCTCCTAATACTTTGTCGTCCTCATAAAGCACCAAAGCCTGCCCGCTTGCTACGCCAAAGGCTGGCTCTTGAAGATTTGCAAGCAAGATTTCTTGCTTTTTTCCTTCCGAATCCTCCTGAATTAATTGCACTCTTGCCTTGACCTTGTGGCTTTTATAGCGAATCTTTACTTCACATTCTAGGGCTTGTTGCTCTGCAAACATTTCTTTTGGCACAGAAAAATTAATTGCCCGCACTTGATAAGTCGCCAATTCGTCCTTTTCACCCGCAACAATCGTATTTTCCTGCGGATTAATCTTTAACACATAATGCGGATTCAATGCGCCCTTAATCGTAAAGCCCTTGCGCTTACCAATCGTGTATTGCATATAGCCTTTATGTGTGCCAATCTCCTTACCTTGTGTATCCAACACCACTCCGGGAGATTCTACATTATAATGTTTTTCCAAAATATCTATGTAAGTATTTTCCACAAAACAGATTTCTTGCGAATCCTTATAACTCTCCAAAGTCCCAAGCCAAGGAAGCTCCTTTAATGCAATGGGCTTAATCTCTTGCTTCCTTTTATCCCCCAAAGGAAAAAGAATGCGCGGAATCCACTCTTTTTTGAGCCCAAACAAAAAATAGCTTTGGTCTTTTGTCGTATCTATGCCTTGCGCAATTTTGCCCTCTTTGACTTGCGCATAATGTCCTGTGGCAACATAATCATAGCCTAATTGCTCCGCCAATCTAAAAGCAATTCCAAATTTCACCAAAGGATTACATAGAGCACAAGGATTTGGCGTTTGCCCCTTAGCATAGGATTCCACAAAATAATCATAAACACTTTTTTTGAAAAGTTCGCGCTCGTCTATTATCGCATAAGTAATGCCCAAAGCCTCCGCACATCGTTTGATATTTGCCTCATAGTATTGGTGCTTTGCCTCCTTATCGTGTAATTTCAAATACACACCATATACAAAATAACCTTGCTTTTGTAGCAAATAGGCGCAATAACTAGAATCTACTCCTCCACTCATTAATAACAAAACTTTTTTCATTTTTTCCTCATAAATGTTAATTTTTCACTTAACAAAAGTTTATTATCTGTGTATTTTGCCCATAGAATCTCCAATGCAAAAATCTCACCATTACCGAGTTTGGCAAAAGGAAAGCGCGCATAATAGAGATTCTTTTGCTGTAATGTCGCTCGTTTAAAAAACGTCTTAATTTGCAAACCTTGAATCCTGCCAAGATTCTTAGAATCCTTTGCAATAATAACAGCAACTTTTGGGTTTAAGGCGCAAAGTTGAATATGTTTAGAATCCTGCGCGCTCTTAAAAAGCAAGCTAAGATTCGCTTCATCAAAGGCATAATAACAACTTGCGCTATAAACCTCTAATGTATCAGAATCTGCTTCAACGACACTCAAACTTAACAAATGATATTTTTTGATAAAATCTTTTATTTTTGGATTCATAAGATGGAATTGTAGCTAAAATTTTGGCGAAAACGAGGGAAAGACATTCAATAAATGGTAATATTTCGTATCCTAAGAAATATAAGAAGTTGCAATGAAACCAAAATATCATTTTTTCAAAAATACAAAATACGCTTTATGCGGAGTTTTGGCAATGTTAAAAAACGAAGCGGCTTTCAAACTAGAGTGCCTCATAATCATTCCTTTGCTTTTTGTCGCTTTTTATTTAGAGATTCCGCTTGAAAAACGCATTCTTTTGATTGCTGTTTTGTGGTTAATTCTTATTGCGGAATGCTTCAATTCTGCCATTGAATCCTGCGTGGATTTAATCACGCAAGAATTTCACGCAAAGGCAAAAATAGCCAAAGACTGCGCTTCGGCAGGTGTGTTTTTCGCAATCTCACTTGCGATTCTTACTTGGGGGCTTGTTTTGGGGGATTTGTATCTTTGGTGATTATCCGCATTTGTGCGCAAGATTTTTTAATTTAGGCTGTTTTACATTTGCTTTTTCTCTGTCCCCGCAAGATTCCACGAGGAATTGTGGCAATCTATAATGCAGAATCTCACTTACAAAGATTCCATTTTGTCATTACGAGATTCCGTAAGGAATCGTGGCAATAACCCTACATTTCCATTTCAAACTTGCTTCCTCTTAACTTGTCTTTCTCCTCTAGTTCCGAGAATCTTATCATATTCTCCACATTTTGTATTTTATGCAGCGCATTTGCCACGAGCTCCTTGCCATCTCCTATTGTTAGGATAAAGGCGGAGCGACCATTTTGGAAGCTTAATTTGCGGATAAATTCCACTCCAAGTTCCGCTAGAGAGACAATAGAGCCATTCATATTTATGTCTGCGCCTATTTTGTTAAAGTCTAGCTTGTTTAAATCCTCTTCATCAAAGCTCATAGCCTCGCTAAACGCATTTGCCCTCTCGCTTCTCTCTGTCAAGTCGTTAAAATTCCCATCGCTCGTGTATAGCTCATCAAGGCTTAGTCGCATTGTCCTGCCTGAATCAAACTTCAGCGTAAGCATTCCATTATCATCTAGCTTCATTCCAACGACAGAATCCACATCTTTTAGCGCACTAGCGTATTTCATAGCAGTAGAGGAGCTATTTAACCCATTGTAAAACTCTCTAAAATTTGCCTCGCTAAATTTCATTCCTGTGATTGCTTGAAATTCTTTGCGGATTGCTAGTTTATCGGCTTTGTCATCATTATAATAGTCATTATACATTTTGTTAAAGCGATTCTGCAAATCTTCTAAATAGTCCTCTCGCTTCCCATATTTCCAATCTTCTCTGCCATCATATCCGCTAAATCTAAGTCGCTCTAGCTTTAGCCCTCCGTTTAAATCCGTCTTAGAGTATGCGAAATCTAGGGATTTTAAGAGCTTTTCAAAGGTTAGCCTCTCTAGGCGGTATTCGTCTTTATAGGTTTTTGTTAAATCTATCCAACCGCTTTCATCAGCGTTTGCTGCGAACATTTTTCTAATTTGGTCTTTTTGCGTGTCATTTAGCTTCTTATAGCTTTCCTCTGGGCGAAATAGACTTGTTCCGCTTTCTAAATTTCCTTTATTGTAGCCATATTTCTTTATATTCTCATCTACATCTTTTTGCGTATTTACAAACTTCGTCAAATCAAGTGAGCTATAAACATCGCTAAATTTTAAGATAACTTCCTCGCCCTTAGAGTTGTAGCCCTTTAGCTTTAGCTTACTAAAAAACTCATCGCTAGAATCTAAGAATCCATCTTGATTATCATCTAGGTTAATGAGCTGCCCCATATAGCCTATGCTTCCAACTCCATATTGGTCATTATCATCATCTAAGTCTAAGAAAACCTGCATTTCCCCCACAGGCGTATTTAAATACTTAGAATTTCCAGCGGCATTAAGCATATTTCCGCCACCACCATTTGCGCCGCTCCAGCGATAAGCATCATCAAAAATGGTTCTACCAAACTCATCATAAGAGATAGAGTGAGAGTGGAAGCTAGGAGTGAAGTAGTTTAGCTTATCTCCATTTAGGCTTGAGTGCGAACTAAGCCCAAATGATTGAATAGAGCCAAAGCCTAAAGCGTTTAATACCCTAGCCCTCGCATTTTCTTGCGCTTGTCTTATGCGTTCTTGTTCTGCCTTTGCCGCCGCTTCTGCTTGAGATTGTTTGATTGCTTCCTCTGTGAGTTTGAGGTTGTCATTGGTCTCTAATGTGCCTAGATTATTTGAAACCAATTTGGGATTGATATGTGTTGGGTTATTGATATTCATTTTCCTGCTCCTTGCCGATTTATCCGCCAATCAATTAAAAGTATATTTAATGTTTGTGGGTCGTAATAAACATCTATATCGTTAAGATTCAAAATAGACGAAGTTCCGCCGCTTAAGACCGTGTAAGATTCTTGGATTAAAGTGTTAATGTCATAAGTTATCTGTCCTCCTGTGGAGAAAATTAACTTTTCTTTGGCATTGTAGTTATCCATAAGCTCAAACATTCCCACAACAGGATTATAAAAAAGCTCTTTAGCGTTAATATAGAATCTTGTTTCGTCATTTTCTAAATATCGCATTAAATCAGTTACGCTAAAATACCTCTGATAAGAAGCATCCTTTGAAAATTTAATTGTCTGATTCCCAAAAGTTTTTTGGACTAATTCTTCATCACTTCCATCCTCTGCTTTCCAACCAATTTGATAATCTAACACTTTTTCTATTGCTTGAATATATACCCATTTGTTAAGAGGAATCGGCTTTGTCGTGATAATGCGTTCCGTAGAATAATCAGAATACTTTGTGGTAACAGAAAGCAAACCAGAGGGCAATAGTTGAAAATTAAAATACTGATATTCCCAAGCTGGGTCGCTTTGTTTGTATATTTCGTTTCTGTTAAATAACGAAATGGCTTCAGAGAAATATCCGCCAAGTTTTATCCACATTCCAAAGCTATTAGAATAAGGCATACCCCATTCAGGATATTTATCTGTCGGATTTCTCCCACCATTATAATAAGTCCTTGCATTTACATATTCGCTATAAAGCTCTTGCTTGTCGGGATTCCACTTTTGCACCGCATAGTCTTTTGGGCTATCCAGTCTGCTAGAATCTATGGTAAGGATATTTCCAACTTCTGCGAATGGTTTATCTGTGGTATAAGTTACATACAAAACGACATTACCCGCACTATTTCTAAGTGCTACAAGCGAATCGGTAGAGGAGTTAAAAGGTGGAATCACATCGTTATTATAGGGATAAGTCCCACCTCTTGCGTTCTTAGCCACCTTTGTTTGTTTATTTTGTGGAACTTTTATCGCAGATTTTACTTCCTTTGGGAAGTTTTGTAACATTTCCTTCGCTTCTTTGCCACTTAGTGCCTCGCCTATTTGCACTTTGGGTTGTATTTGTGCAAAAATCAATGTGCTAAACGCACTAGAAAACACCAAGCCAACCAACAATTTCTTGAGCATTTGCCCCTCATTAATTCAAGATAGTATTTATTATATCGGATTTATTAAAGAAAAGTTAAGAGAATTTTAACATTTAAGAATGCATTAAGTTGGGATTGCAAGAAATACGAGATTATTTAAAAGTTGGCGACCCTTGGAAGATTTGAACTTCCGTATATGCCGTGAAAGAGCATTATCCTTGGCCACTAGATGAAAGGGTCGCAAGAATTTTAACATATTTCTGATTAACTTGTGTTAGGTTATGCTAAAATTTCGTTTCATTTAGCCCAAAAAAGAGAGAAAATGTCGTCTGTCCCTTATGATTTTAGCAACCAAAACGCAACCCTAGTGCATATTTGTTGCAGCGTAGATAGTCATCACTTCCTAACAAGTCTCCAAAAACTTTACCCCCATAAGCATTTTTGCGGATTCTTTTATAACCCCAATATCCACCCCTATGAAGAGTATCAACTGCGCCTAGAAGATGTCCAACGCAGCTGCAAAATACTTGGGATTCCGCTTATTGTTGGAGAATACGACGACAAAGAATGGCTACAAAATGCCAAAGGCTTAGAAAACGCACCCGAAAAGGGGGAGCGGTGTAGCTTTTGCTTTGACTTTCGCTTAAACAAAACTGCTCAAATTGCCAAAAAAACGCATTGCACAGAATTCACCACTACTCTACTTGCAAGCCCAATGAAACTACAATCTGAACTTTTTGCACAAGGTGAAGTGATTGCTAAAAGTTGGAATCTTGACTTCCTGCCCCTTGATGTGCGAAGCAAAGGGGGCACAAAAGTGCAAAACGAACTTGCAAGAAGTGCAAAGCTCTACCGCCAAAACTACTGCGGCTGCCTTTTTGCCCTCAAAGCCCAGCGAGACAAATCCCAAAAAAACGCGCTAGAGTTGCTCTCGTCCTTAAACGCACCACAAGGAATAAGGAATCTCCCCGCGTTGCGATTCCATAATTTTCAAACGCGAACGAGACTAGAGCAAGCAGACCAACCCTACCAAATCCTTAAACGCAAAGTTTTACACTACCAACTTCTTAAAGGCAAACTGACTTGCCAAAATCAAACAATTCCTAGCTTTATTTGCGATTATTCCCTACTTTCCAAACCCACCAAAGCAAAAGTAGAATTTTGGCATAATGGAATCGGATATGCCAACAAAGAAGGAATTTTGCTACTTTTATTTGAGAGTTTCAAAGATTTATTAAAAATATCAGACTTTTCCACTCTCTTGCGGCAAGGGCTTTGTGAGGAAATTCAGTTGCTTTTGCGCCACAAAATTTATCCCTATGGGTTTTTTACCTCCCCGCTTTTAATCATAGAGCAACCTATTTTTAATGATTTTACACTAGAAATTTCGCATACTATGCAAGAGGAAATCTTGGAGGATTTTCTCCCTTTGTAAAAGTTGCGTAAAAATGCTAAAATTTTGGCTTAAAACTTAGCAAGGAAGGATAAAAAATGTTTGAACGCATTGACGGAATCTTGCGTGAAATTGAGGAAGCACAGGCAGAGATTCAGTTGCTTTTAGGAATCGCAAAAATTTCTTTTGTAGATTATATTATGATTAAACGTGGCTCACAAGATATGCCAGAAGAGCTTGGCGCGTGGAATCTCCAACAAATTGACAACGAAGTCTCGCGTCTCAAAGAGGCAATTGACACACTCAATAAAATCAAAAGAGAAGTTCTCACTTGGTGAATTTTTGGATTCAATTTTTATGATTTATTGCAAAAATTAAGGACAACTATGCAATCAAAAATGCAAGAGCAATTCACCCAAACAAAGCACTATTTCGCGCTTGCCAAAAAGGATATTTTCACGCCTTATTTACTAGGCTTGACTTTCTTACCTTTATTTTTTGCGCTACTTTTTATCGGTGGAATCTTTTATTTCTTTGGCAACACTTGGTATGCCACGCTTTATGATTCTTTGCGCTGGGATTTAAATCTCTCTATTACTTGGCTTGCTTGGATTCAAAGTAGCCTAGATTATATTATCCAAACCACGATTTTTATTTTTTTAGTTTTTTTATTTTTGATATTTTCGCTCTTACTTACATTGACGATTTGTTCTTTTTTAGCACCTTTTGTCGTCCATTTTGTGCGCAATAAACACTATCCTACCTGCCCTTTAGAGGGTAATACAAGCACATTAGTTTCTTTGTTTTCTTTACTTGGAGTTTATCTCTTATATCTTTTGTTTTTAGTGCTTTTATTGCCTCTTTATTTTGTGCCCTTTATAGGTTCATTTGTGATTTTATTGCCAAACTTTTGGCTCTTTTCTAAAACATTAGTTGCAGATGTGGGCGAGGGAATCTTTGAAAAAAAAGAGCTTAAACGCATTAAATTAGAACAAAAAAGTAGAATCCGCAACGTTGTTTTGCCCTTGTATGGCTTAAGTCTAATTCCGATTATTGGATTTTTCGCTCCTGTTTTTGCGCTCACAACCTTAGCACATTTGTTTTTAAATCTCAAAAGCAACGCAACATTTTAAGGAATCAATATGGAAATGCAATTACAAATTGAACGCGCTGTTTTAAGCTCTATTTTATTTGACCCAGAGCAGTTGGATTTTATCGCGGAATCACTTGTAGCAGAAGATTTTTCTTATCCACCACACCAAAATATTTTTTCTGCGATGTTAGAACTTCGCCACACTGAACGCCCTATTGATGAGGAGATTATTCTTGGACTCTCTACCAAAGCACGTCCGATTGCTCAAGAAGAAATGTTAAATATTCTCTCCACAAGCCCTATCAGTGATTTAAAATCTTATGTTCAAGAAATTTTAGAATCCTCTACCAAGCGCAAACTCCATTCCTTTGCTATGAAAATCACTCAAAGCACGGCAGAGAGCGAAACAAGCTCTAAAGAAATTATGGATTATCTCCAAAGTGAGCTTTATAAGATTGGCAATGTGCAACAAATGCGGGAATTTAGGGATTCCAAAGCAATTATTAAAACAACTTTAGAATATGTTACAGAAATGAAAAAACGTGGAAATAACCTGCTCATTGGCGTAGATACAGGCTTTGCAGGTTTAAACAAAATGACAACAGGATTCAACAAAGGGGATTTGGTTATCGTTGCTGCGCGTCCGGCAATGGGAAAGACAACACTTGTATTAAATATGGCACAAAGAGCCTTAGATACAGGGAGGGGGGTAGCATTTTTTAGTCTTGAAATGCCTGCGGAACAATTAATGCTAAGAATGCTCGCTGCTAAAACCTCTATCTCTTTGCAAAACTTGCGCGTTGGAAACTTACAAGAAGAGGAATGGGGAAATCTCACCTATGCGGCAGATGTTATGAGCAAATCTCCTTTGTTTATTGACGACAATAGCTTGCTTACGATTCATCAACTTAGAACCAAACTAAGAAAAATCAAAACCAAACACCCAGAAATCGGACTTGCTGTCATTGATTATTTGCAACTGATGAGTAGTGCTAACAATAAAGATAGGCACCAAGAAGTTAGCGAAATTAGTCGCGGACTCAAAATGATTGCGCGCGAATTAGAGATTCCAATCATTGCGCTTTCACAACTCAATCGTAGCCTAGAGAGCAGGAGCGACCGCCGCCCAATGCTTTCAGACTTGCGCGAATCTGGCTCTATTGAGCAAGACGCAGATATTATTTTGTTTGTGTATCGTGATGCAGTTTATAAACAAAAAGATGAAAAAGAAAAAGAAGAAGCCGCCAAAAAAGAAAACAAAGACTACAAAAGTACTTATATCCCGCGTAATGAAGAGGAAGCAGAAATTATCATCGGCAAGCAACGCAATGGACCAACCGGCACCGTAAAACTAATATTTCATAAGCATTGCACGCGTTTTGTGGATTTGAACAATTCTAATCCAACGCTTGAAATTGTCTATGAGCAAACCTCACAAAACACACAAACACAATTTATGCCACCACAAAACGAAGAAAAAAATCCTATTGATATGCCACAAATCTGACACGACAACGCAAGGGCAAATCCAAAGTATCCGCGTCCTTGCAATGAGGACAAAACATACTAGGAGTTGGGGGGTTAAGAGCTAACTTTGCTAAGCAGAATCCCCTACCCCCTCTGAATAATGGAATCTCAAATCTAACCCTTTATCAACTTCGCCATTTCTTTAATGGCATTTTCAAGTCCGCTAAAAATAGCGCGTGCGATAATGCTTTGTCCGATATTAAGTTCTCCAATCTCAACAATAGATAACACAGGAGCAAGATTAACATAGTTCAATCCGTGTCCTGCGGCAACTTCCAATCCTAACCATTTTGCCTCTTTTGCGGCATTCTGTAAGCTTTCTATGGAATCCCTCAAAGCCACTTTTAACTCCTCTTTTGGCAAGTTTAGGGATTCTATACTATGGTGCGTGCGGGGTAAATTAGAATTTAACATCAAATGCAAATTCGCATAAGCGCCCGTATGAATCTCTATCATTTGCGCACCAACTTCTTTAGAAGCGCAAATTTGGTCTAGTTGCGTATCAATAAAAAGTGAAACTTCTATGCCCTTTCCCCTAAAAGATTGTGTAATTTCCGCGATTCTATCAAAATTTCCTATAACATCTAATCCACCCTCTGTGGTTACTTCTGCGCGATTCTCTGGCACAAGCGTAATGCGGTGTGGTGCGACTTCTAGCAAAAAGTCTATGATTTGCGGATTAATGGAGCATTCCACATTAAGAGGCAAAAAGGAGCTTTCGCGAATGCGTTTAATATCGGAATCGTGCATATGTCTGCGGTCTTCACGCAAATGCAAAGTAATCTGGTCTGCCCCTGCCCTTTTGGCTATAAATACTGCTTCTAGCGGGTCTGGGTCGTTGATTTTCCGCGCCTCACGCAGTGTTGCAATATGGTCAATATTTACTCCAAGTAGCATAATTACCCCTTTATTTTACATATCAATTTGGATTCTAACTAAAATTACTTTAAAATACGCAGTTAAAAACAAAGGAGTGCAAATGATTATTGTATTTGATTGTGAAACGATTTTAGATGTAGATTTAGTTCAAAAAGGCTTTAAAGCAGAATTTGAAAAACGAAATATCAAAATAGAATCCCAAAGTGATTTAGAAATAAGCAAAGCCGCAATGGAGATTCAAAAAGAACTAAGCAACACAGAATTTTTGCCGATTTGTTATCATCAAGTCATCAGTATTGCAGCCGTGTATTGTGATGAGTATGGACGTTTTATCAAGGTAGGCAACTTCAAAAGCAGTGGAAATTCCAAAGAAGAACGAGAAAAATCATTGATTACGTCATTTTTAAATTATCTCAACAAACATCAACCAAAACTCGTAAGCTTCAATGGACGAGGATTTGATATGCCAATGTTGCTTTTACGTGCAATGAAATACAAGCTCCAAGCAAATGCGTATTTTGAGGAAAACAACGCACAATTTAATAAAAGCAAATGGGAAAATTATCGCCAAAGATATAGTGAGAGATTCCACACGGATTTATATGATAGCTTGGGAAACTATGGCAGTGCGCGGAATCTCAAACTAGATGCTCTCGCAAATTTAGTTGGCTTTCCGGGTAAATACGACACGAGCGGAGAGCAAGTGTTGCAATTATATTATGAGGGCAAACAAGACAAAATTGATGAATATTGTCAAAGTGATGTTCTAAACACTTATGGACTTTATCTTAATTATGAATTGTTAAAAGGAAATTTAACCTTGGAGGATTATCAAAGTATTTTGGAATCTTGGCAAGCAAAATTACCAAAAGATATGGGTTATTATCCTGTATTTTTTGATACAATTTCTACCCAAATTCAATCTTAAATTTAAGGAATTTTTATGTTATCAAAAGACATTGCACATTTTAGCGAAATGCGCTATGAGATTCGTGCGTATTTATGTTTCTTAATGCAACGCAATATCAAAAATCACTTGCCACATATTGAATTAAATAAAATTGTTGATGGAATCAAAAAGATAGAAAAAGAAGTGGGAATCTTTGAACTCATTTATGTATTAGATTCTAGCGGGAGTTTAGTAATAGACGGAATCTCTAGGGATTCTAACATTGAGTGCAAAAAAGGTGAAAACCATAATGAACGCGCCTACTTTTATCGCGCAGTGAAAGAAAAAAAATGTATCCTAACAGACCCGTATCCCTCTTTAGCAAGCGGTAATCTTGTCATCACAGTTTCCTATCCTCTCTATAATGATAAGGGGGATCTTGCCTATGTCGTCTGTATGGACGTGCGTTTGGAGCGAAGTTTGGAGCTTGTGCGCACCACACCTTTGTTTGGATTTTCTTTTGGAATTGGCAAATGCGTTTATTTCCTAATGGCTTTGTCTCTCTTCCTTGTCTGCTCTTTGCTGCTCATAAAGGGTAGCATTAGTTTATGGGACGCCTTATATCGCTTTGGAAGTTTGGAGATTTTAGATATTAAAGATGTTTTTGAAGCAACGATTCTTATTACTTTAAGTTTGGCTATTTTTGACCTTGTGCGCGCAATCTTTGAAGAGGAAGTTTTGGGGCGTCAGAAGTCGCAAGATTCTAAAGTCGTGCATAAAACAATGACGCGATTCTTGGGTTCTATTGTGATTGCTTTAGCCATTGAATCTTTAATGCTAGTCTTTAAATTCGCAATTACTGCTCCAGAAAAGCTGCTTTATGCTGTTTATCTCATCGTTGCGGTAACCTTTCTGCTTGCAGGGCTAGCATTGTATGTCAGACTTACTGCGAATTTAAAACGAGATTGATATGCTCGGCATTGTAAATTATGGAATTGGAAACCTAGCAAGCGTCCAAAATGCAATCCACAAGGTTGGTAAAAAAGCCCATATCACGCAAGACCCGCAAAATCTCAAAAACTACAATTCTCTTATTTTGCCCGGTGTTGGAGCATTTGGCGACGCAATGCAACACCTAGCACGCAATGGAATGCAAGAAGCAGTGCTAGAGTTTGCCAAAAGCGGCAAGCCTCTACTTGGAATCTGCCTAGGAATGCAATTATTGTTTCAAAAAAGTTATGAGTTTGGCGAACATTTGGGCTTAGGATTGATAGAGGGGGAAGTGGTGAAATTTGAAAAAAGCTCCTTAACTCCAACGCAAAAGATTCCACATGTGGGTTGGAATTATGTGCAAAAAATCAAAGAATCGCCACTTTTAAGTGGATTAGAATCGCCTTTTTATCTCTACTTTGTGCATAGTTATTATGTGAAAAATTTGCAAAATGCCATTGGAGTAAGTCAATATGGAACGGAATTTGCCTCTATTGTGCAAAAGGATAATATTTTTGGAATCCAACCACACCCCGAAAAATCGCATAATGTGGGGCTTAGGATTCTACAAAATTTTGTCCATTTATAAGGAGTTGTATGCAAATTATTCCCGCAATTGATTTAAAAGAAGGCTGTGCCGTGCGTTTAAAGCAAGGTTTAATGGAAAGTGCAAAAATCTATGCAAAAGAGCCTACCGAGCTTGCAAAACATTTTGAAACTTTGGGAGCAGAATATTTGCATATTGTAGATTTAAATGGCGCATTCGCTGGCACTCCAAAGAATCGTGCCGTGATTGAAAAAATCTGCAAAAATTCTAAGCTTAAAATTGAAGTAGGTGGTGGAATCCGCGAGGAAGAGACGATTAAAGCTTACTTGGATTTAGGAATCTCACGCGTCATTTTGGGTTCTATTGCACTAAAAAATCCAAACTTTGCATTGGAAATGGCAGAAAAATATCCCATTGTCATTGGAATTGACGCGAAAGATAACAAAATTGCCACAGAGGGTTGGGCTAAGGGCGCAGACACTTTAGCGTGGGAATTTGCAGAACTTTTTAAAGGAAGCAAGGTTCAAGCAATCATTTGCACCGATATTGCACATGATGGAATGCTAGATGGAATCAACTTGGAATTTACAAAAAAAATTCAAGACAAGAGCCAAATTTTCACTATTGCAAGTGGCGGGCTATCTTGTCAAGAAGATTTTGAGGCACTAAGAGAGGCGGAGATTGGTGGCGTAATTGTGGGCAAAGCATTTTATGAAGGTAAAATTGATTTACAAAAAGCCTTTGAAAAATTTCAATAAATATTAAGTTTGTCATTTTAGATTCTTGATTTATTTGAAATTTTATGTTCGCTTTATGCGAAATTATGCTATTATATCAAGTTATTGTTATTTTTCAAATTTTTAAAAAAGAAGTTTTATTTTATAAGGAGTTAGCATGAAAATGGTTGTTGTAGATGATAGTTCAACTATGCGAAGAATTATCAAGAATACCTTAGCAAGACTTGGCTATGAAGACATTTTAGAGGGCGAAAATGGTGTAGAGGGCTGGGATAAAATGAATGCCAATCCCGATACCAAAGTGCTTATTACCGACTGGAATATGCCCGAAATGAATGGATTAGATTTGGTAAAAAAAGTGCGTGCAGATGAACGTTTCAAAGATATTCCAATCATTATGGTTACTACTGAAGGTGGTAAAGCAGAAGTCATCACTGCGCTAAAAGCAGGAGTAAATAACTATATTGTTAAACCTTTCACTCCACAAGTCTTAAAAGAAAAATTAGAAGTTGTTTTAGGCGTAAATGATTAATTATGGAATCCTACTACAATTGTCTAAGCGTTAAAGCGGATAATTTTTTATGGTTATTGCAAGACAAAGCACTAGAAATAACAGGTGAGGCAATTGAAGAGATTGAACAAGGATTCATTGTCCGCACAGAGGCTGACATCAAGCCGATAAAATTACAATTAATTGCGTATGCTAAAGAATTAGAAACGATAATGTCGGATTCTATCAATTTAGAATTTTCCGAAGAAACTTTGAAAAATCAAGATTGGATTGCTTCTTATCGTAAATCCATTACACCCATAGAATGTGGCAAGTATTATATTCACCCTTCGTGGTTTGAGGGAAAAAAAAACAAAATCAATGTCATTATTGACCCCGCACTTGCTTTTGGAAGCGGGCATCACGAAAGCACTTTTGGTTGTTTGGAAGCATTAGAAAACCTAGAGCACACATTCCAAGAAATAGAACTTCGAAATAAAGAGAAAGAAAATAGCAAGAATTGGTCAAACGCACTCAAAGACAAGACTATCTTAGATGTCGGGTGCGGAAGCGGAATCCTAAGCATTTGTGCTAAAAAAAATGGCGCAAAAGTATGGGCATGCGACACAGATGAGCTTGCGATTGAGGCAACAAAAGACAATATGGTAAAAAATAATGTCCTCTTAGATAAAGTCTTTTTAGGTTCGCTTCACACGATTCCAACTCAAAAAGGAAAATTTGACATTATCCTTGCAAATATTCTCACAGATGTCATTGTCGCACTACCTTTAGAATCTTATGTGAAGCAAAAGGGATATTTGATTCTATCTGGTATTTTAGAACAATATATACCAAAGGTTCTTAATAAATTCAAAAATTTTAAAATAGTTTCCCAAAAAATTAACAACGAATGGGCAACTCTAGTCTTACAAAACAAAGGATAAATATGCAAAAACCTAATAATAATCCAAATCCACAGGACAAAAAGCCGAATAATTTTTTTAATCAAAATCCGCTTTTAATGTTTGTTCTGTTTGCAATCATCGCAATCGTTATCTTTCGTATGCTATCGCCAGCAAGTGGAGAGATTAGCAAATTAAGCGGAGCAACTACAACAAAAACGATTAATTATTATGAACTCAAAAAACTGATTGAAAACAAAGAAGTAGATTTTGTCGCAATTGGACAAACCAACATCAAAGCAACAGCGGAAAATGGAGGAAACAAAATTGCCTACAATGCTCAACGAGTTAATCCAGATAGCACATTAATCCCTTTGCTAGATGAAAAAGGCGTAGAATACACAGGCTACAACGAAAATAATTGGCTAAGTGATATGCTTTTTGGTTGGGTTTTACCTGTGTTCATTTTCTTTGCAATTTGGATGTTTTTGGCAAGCAGAATGCAAAAAAATATGGGAAATGGAATTTTGGGTATTGGGAGCTCTAAAAAACTTGTCAATGCAGAAAAACCGAATGTCAAGTTTGAGGATATGGCAGGCAACGCAGAGGCAAAAGATGAAGTAGTTGAAATCGTAGATTTTCTAAAGAATCCCGAACGTTACGCAGCATTAGGAGCTAAGATTCCTAAAGGTGTTCTACTTGTAGGACCTCCCGGAACCGGTAAGACTTTATTAGCCAAAGCCGTAGCGGGCGAAGCAAGCGTGCCGTTTTTTTCTGTCAGCGGAAGTAGCTTTATTGAAATGTTTGTAGGTGTAGGGGCAAGTCGTGTCCGAGATTTGTTTGAAAATGCCAAAAAAGAAGCACCAAGCATTATTTTTATTGATGAAATTGATGCGATTGGCAAAAGTCGTGCAGCAGGCGGTATGATAAGCGGCAACGATGAGAGAGAACAAACCCTAAATCAGCTTTTAGCCGAAATGGACGGATTTAATTCCGATGCATCGCCAGTTATCGTTCTAGCAGCCACTAACCGACCCGAAGTGCTAGACCCTGCGCTTCTACGCCCGGGCAGATTTGACAGACAAGTTTTGGTGGATAAACCGGACTTTGAAGGACGAGTTGAGATTCTAAAAGTACATATTAAAAATATCAAACTCTCAAGAAATGTGGATTTGTTTGAAGTAGCAAAACTCACTGCTGGACTTGCAGGGGCAGATTTGGCAAATATAGTCAATGAAGCTGCACTACTTGCAGGAAGAGGAAACAAAAAAGAAGTGGAACAGAGCGACTTTTTAGAAGCGGTAGAACGCGGTATTGCAGGATTAGAGAAAAAATCGCGCAGAATCTCACCTAAAGAGAAAAAAATCGTAGCTTACCACGAAAGTGGGCACGCACTCATTGCGGAAATCACCAAAGGTGCAAAAAAGGTAACAAAAGTTTCTATTATTCCACGCGGACTTGCCGCATTGGGCTATACATTAAATACGCCAGAAGAGAACAAATACCTTATGCAAAAGCATGAGTTATTGGCAGAAGTAGATGTGCTACTAGGAGGTAGAGCGGCAGAATCCGTGTTTTTAGGCGAAATCTCAACAGGAGCAAGCAACGACTTAGAACGTGCTACGGATATTATCAAAGCAATGGTGAGCTACTACGGAATGACAGATGTAGCGGGGCTTATGGTGCTTGAAAAACAACGCAATGTTTTCTTAAATGGTGGCTTGGGAAGCAGCAGAGAATATAGCGAGGAAATGGCTCAAAAAATGGACGAATACATTAAAACCCTCTTAAACGAGCGTTTCAACGCAGTAAAAGAATCCCTAGAAATCTATAAAGAGGCGATTGAAAATATCGTCAAAGAGCTTTTTGAGAAAGAAAATATTGATGGACAAAAAGTGCGTGAAATCATCAGCGAATACGAAAAAGCACACAATTTAGAAAGTAGAATCGTCGCAGAAGAAAAAGAAGAAATATAAGGAGATTCAATGAAAACAACCACGGAAATGATTGCAAAAGAAGGCTGGAAACCTATTGGTGTAGGGCTACTTTTATTATTGCTTAGCGGGTTGTTTGGTTGGAAAATCTTTGCATTCCTTTGTCTTCTTGTAACTTTGTGTTTAATGTATTTTTATAGAAACACCGAACGCATTATGGAAGATAATGCGAGTGATTCTCTTTTGTCCCCTCTTGATGGCGTGATTAAAAATATAGAAAATAAATCCGATGGCATTTATTTGCAAATCAGCAAACCTATCTGCTTCTGTGGTATGCTTAGAATGCCTTTGGCGAATCTCGGTAAATGCGGTGAGGCTTTAGAGATTGAACATATCAAAGGTTTAAAGAATGGTGATGAAATTACAGGAGAGCGCATTACCCTTGCTTTTCATCGTGAAACTGACAAAACCCCTACTTCAACACTTTATCTTACGCTTTATCCAAAATATTTCGCACAAACCTCTTTATATCTTTGGGATTCCAATTTTAGACTTGGCGAACGCATAGGATTTTTCCTTAATGGGAACGCAACCCTAAAGATTCCTCTAAACTCCGAGCTTAGAGTAAATATTCACGATAAAATTTTGGGTGGCAAAACATTGCTTGGCAAAGTCCAATCCACACAAAGCGAAAGAGATTTAAAGAAAATCCAAGACGCCTACGATTCCAAGGACGAGCAACAGCAGGATTAGGAACACTAAAAAATGAAAATTGACCCATTGTATATTTTACCCAATCTCTTCACGGGTGTTAGCATTTATATTGGAATCTTAGCGGTTTCTTATGCCTTTATTGGACGCTTTGAGCTTGCGTGCTGGCTCGTGCTCGTTAGCCTCATTTTTGATGGATTAGACGGGCGAGTCGCGCGACTTACGGGCACAACAAGCAAATTTGGTGTAGAATTTGATTCTTTGGCTGATGTGGTTGCCTTTGGTGTAGCCCCCGCAATGATTTTATTTTTCTATGGTGGCTTCCATTATGGTAAATTTGGGGTTATGGTTGCGGGATTGTATGTCGTCTTTGGTGCAATTCGTCTAGCGCGCTTTAATGTAGCAACAAGCAGCAATGAACCTAATGTATTTATTGGGCTTCCGATTCCTTCAGCAGCAGTTTTTGTAGTGAGTTGGCTACTTTTTGAAATGGAATTTCTCAAACAATATCCACAAGATTCTGAAAATATCTTTTTGCTTCCTTTGATGATTGCAAGCTTGATTGTAGCTTTTCTAATGGTGAGCAATGTGCGCTATCCAAGTTTCAAAAAAGTAAGTTTTGAAAAAATTAGTTTTGGTAAAGTTATTGTGCTTTTGATGATTATTTTAGCGATTTTATTTATTTATCCTATTTTTACAATCGTTATTTTAATTAGTCTTTATGTTTGCTTTGGTCCTATGCGAGCAGGTTATTATCTTTGCGTTAAGCATTTTTATAGAGAACCAAAGGAATAAAATGCGTATGCGATTTTATACTTATTATAGCCACACAAAAAATCTTTTAACCATTTCAATGCTCTCGCCACTGGGAATTTTGGTTTTTTATAAAAAGATTTCAAATAACAAAGGATAAAAATGGAAAGAATTAAAATTTTTGATACAACCTTAAGAGATGGTGAGCAAAGTCCCGGCGCTTCTATGAATACAGAGGAAAAAATCAAACTTGCTTTGGCGTTGGAACGTTTAGGCGTGGATATTATTGAAGCAGGTTTTGCAGCGGCAAGTCCGGGAGATTTTGAAGCGATTAGCAGAATCTCGGAAGCAATTTGCAATAGCACGATTTGTTCTCTTGCAAGAGCTGTGCCAAAAGACATTGAAAGTGCAGCAAAAGCATTAGAAAAAGCCAAACTTAAAAGAATTCATACTTTCATCGCTACAAGCCCAATCCATATGGAATTTAAACTCAAAATGCAACCCAATGAAGTGATTAAACGCGCGGTAGAAGCAGTGAGTTTAGCCAAAAGCCTATGTGAAGATGTAGAATTTAGCTGCGAAGATGCAAGCAGAAGCGATAGGGGATTCTTAAAAGAAATTGCTGCTGCAGTCATTGAAGCGGGAGCAAAAACACTCAATTTACCCGATACGGTGGGTTATAGATTGCCACAAGAATTGGGCGCAATGATTCAAGAGATTAAAGCATTTGTCGGAGATTCCGTGATTCTCTCTGTGCATTGCCACAATGACTTGGGGCTTGCGGTGGCAAACTCACTTGCTGGAATTCAAAATGGAGCAAGACAGCTTGAATGCACGATTAATGGACTAGGAGAACGCGCAGGAAATACTGCACTAGAAGAAGTTGTTATGATTCTAAAAACGCGCCAAGATATTTTTAATGGATTGGATACGCGTATTAACACCAAAGAGATTTATGCTTGTAGCAAACTTGTCTCTGATATTACAGGAATCCGCCCACAACCTAATAAAGCAATCGTTGGAAAAAACGCATTTGCCCACGAAAGTGGAATCCACCAAGATGGTATGCTAAAACATCGTGAAACCTATGAGATTATGCGTGCTAGTGATATTGGAATCCCGGAAAACAATGGCTTAGTTCTTGGCAAACATAGCGGGCGCGCCGCTTTCAAAGACAAGTTGGAAAGTATGGGATTTGGGGAAATTTCACAAGATGATTTGGATAAAGCCTTTGAAAGATTCAAAGTCCTATGTGATAGGAAAAAAGAAGTCTATGATGAGGATATTCGCTCCATTATGACAGAGGAAACAACAAAGATTCCTCAAGTCTTTGAGCTTTTAGGTTTGCAGATTAGCAGTTGCTCTAGTGGCGTGCCTCACGCGGCAATTTCTATCCAAAAAGACAGGGAAACAAGAATAGATGCGGCTATTGGCAATGGAAGTGTAGATGCGATTCTAAAAACGATTGATAGAATCAGCGGATACAAAGGCGTCTTAAAAGACTACAAAGTAGAAGCAGTAAGTGAGGGAAAAGATGCTTTAGCCAAAGTTGTTGTGAAAGTAGAATTTGACCCTGAAAAACCCGCTGTAATTGGACACGGATTGCACTTAGACACAATGCAAGCAACTGCGAGAGCTTATCTTGGTGCGCTCAATAGTTACTTGTCTATGCGTGAGTTGATTACAAACAAAACGATTTGCTAACTTTAGCAAGCTATTAGATAAAGTGCGCTAAAATGCGCGGAGTTTTTTTGAGATTAAAATAGAATATTAAGGAAAACTATGACAGGGATTTTATTAGTATTGCAGTTTGTATTTGCAATCTTAATTACAACGATTGTTTTATTACAAAAAAGTTCAAGTATTGGTCTTGGCGCATATAGTGGCAGCAACGAAAGTTTATTTGGGGCTAAAGGACCAGCAGGATTTTTAGCAAAAGTAACCTTTGGACTTGGTTTGTTATTTGTCATCAATACGATTGCATTAAGTTATCTTTATGTGCAAGATTCTAAAAGCTCTATTGTAGATAAAGTAACGATTCCAACCCCTGTTTTGCCGCAGGATTCTACGCCCAATAACGCACCTGCTGCCCCCTTAGCACCTCTTGCACCCAATAATACAGAATCCAACTAAAGGAATCCTAATGGAATTACAAGAAATCTACACACATACAAAAGAAACAATGAATAAAAGCATTGAGGCAATGAAAAAAGAATTTAGCACTTTACGTAGTGGTAAAGTTTCTATTGCGATTTTAGATTCTATTCGCATTGATTATTACGATACACCCACTCCGCTTAATCAAGTAGGTTCTGTCATTGCACAAGATGCAAGCACAATTGTCATCACTCCTTGGGAGAAAAACTTGCTCAAAGACATTGAACGCACGATTCAAGAAGCAAACATCGGTGTCAATCCAAACAATGATGGCGAAACTATCAAGCTCTTTTTTCCTCCAATGACAAGCGAACAGCGCAAGGAAATCGCGAAAGAGGCGAAAAACATTGGCGAAAAAGCAAAAGTAGCAATTCGGAATATTCGCAAAGATTCTAACGACAAAGTCAAAAAACTAGAAAAAGACAAAGCTATCAGCGAAGATGAGGCTAAAAGAGGGCAAGAGGAAATTCAAAAATTCACCGATGAGGCAGTAAAAAAGATTGACGAACTAGTCAAACACAAAGAAGAGGAATTGCTCAAAATCTAGCCTTAAAGTAAGGAATCTCTAATGAATATTACACAAATCTACAAAAACGCTGGTGCGCTTTTAGAAGGGCATTTTTTGCTTAGTAGCGGGAGACATTCTCCCTTTTATTTGCAATCTGCAAAGGTACTAGAAAATCCAAAAACGGCTGAAGAATTAGGTGTGGCTTTAGCAAAAATCATTCAAGATTCTAAAATCAAGGTGGATTGCGTATGC
Organism: Helicobacter ganmani; assembly: GCF_003364315.1. Classification (NCBI taxonomy): domain Bacteria; kingdom Pseudomonadati; phylum Campylobacterota; class Epsilonproteobacteria; order Campylobacterales; family Helicobacteraceae; genus Helicobacter; species Helicobacter ganmani. The sequence continues at coordinate 94,820 of NZ_NXLS01000003.1, forward strand.
TCTCCCGCACTTGGTGGAATCCTAGCAGGCTACGAGCTTGCGCGCGCGCTTAGAGTGCGTTTTATTTTCACAGAACGCGTGAATGGCATAATGACTTTAAGGCGGGGATTTGAAATCAAGCCAAACGAGAAAATTCTTGTGTGTGAAGACATTATCACCACGGGTGGTTCGGCTAGGGAATCTGCACAAGTCGTAGAAAAACTTGGCGCACAAGTCGTAGGATATGCTGCCTTGGCAAATCGCGGGATTTGCAATCGCTACCAAAGCTCTCATCAATTTGAAGCCAAAGAATGCAAACTCAATCCTAGTTTGCCACTTTTTGCATTAGAGGATTTTATTTTTGAAACCTTTGAAGCGCAAGATTGCCCTTTATGCCGACAAGGAAAGGTAGCGATTAAACCCGGAAGTCGGGGCAATTAAGAATCCTAAGGATAAAAAATGCGTTGGAGAAAAGTCAAACAAAATCCAAAACCTCCAACACAAGCCAAACATAAGGCAAATTCCGCTCTCCCACCGACCAATGCCTTACCTCATCGGCTCATACAAGAATTAGAACAAAACTCGTCTGACTCTTTGCAAATCGCCAATTTTTGGGAGAGAGGCAAAGCACAAGTGATTGATACTTTTATGATTTACTTGCCGCTTTTATATTTTTTAACTTATGTTGTCGTCGGCAGTGCGCAAGGATTCCGTGATTCCACTTGGGCTCCCTTTAGCGGAGTTTTGATTTATGGAATCCTTGTCGCCTTGCTTTTGGCATTCAAAGGACAAACACCGGGCAAAAAGGCTTATAATCTATGGATTGTCAGAGAAAATGGAAAAAATGTAACATTTGCTTTTGCTCTTTTGCGATTCTTTGCTTTTCTTCTCTCTGGCGTCAGTATCGTAGGAATCTTTATGCCTTTGTGGCGCAGAGACAAAAAAGCATTGCACGATATTTTGCTCAAAACCCTCATTCTCAAAAAAGGTTAATTTTCTATTAAATTTATTTTTGGCATAATTATTCACTTTTAAAGGAGTATTAGTTATGGACGGAAGATTATTTACTTTTCTAGGATTGGTTAGCCACGACCACGATTTTATTATCGCATCTCATACAATTTTAGTCGCAATTATTGCAATTATTTTAGCTAAACTTGCTACTTCAAAACTACAAGTTGTACCCGGCACAATGCAAAATATCTTTGAAGCATTTTTGGGTGGGGTTATTTTTATGGCAAAAGATGTGATTGGCGAGGAGAAAGCACGCAAATATTTGCCTCTTACTGCAACAATCGCACTTTTTGTATGTTTGGCTAACCTCATCGGAATCATTCCGGGATTTGAAGCACCCTCCTCTAGCCTTAGCTTTACGCTTACACTCGCACTTGTTGTATTTGTATTTTATAACTTTGAAGGAATCCGCACCTTTGGAATCGTAAAATATTTTGCGCATTTTGCTGGTCCTATTAAACCATTAGCCCCACTGATGTTCCCTATTGAAATCATCTCTCACTGCTCAAGATTAGTCTCTCTCTCTTTTCGTCTCTTTGGAAATATCAAGGGAGATGATATGTTCTTACTTGTAATGTTAATGCTTGCTCCTTGGGTTGCACCACTTCCAGCGTATTTGCTGCTAACTTTTATGGCATTTTTGCAAGCTTTCATCTTTATGATTCTGACTTATGTATTCTTAGCAGGTGCCGTTTTGGTAAGTGAGGAAGCCCATTAAGGCTTACCTCATCACCGAACCTACGCTTTACCCCAAAACTCCTTCAGAATTTCACGACTTTTATATTAGAATCCTTCAAAAACATTCTATTGATTTTGCTGCCTATCGCGACAAGGAATCACATTTTAGCCCTGCACTAATGGAAGTTTTTTTAAACCTCAACCGCTCTTATGGAATCTCAAGCCTCCTTAACTCCAACCTAGACTTAGCTCTTGAGTTCGGCTTTGATGGGGTGCATTGCAATGGCACGCAAATACGACAAATCAAAGCTGCGCGAGAAAAGCTGCCCCTAGTATTTTTCAGCGCACATTCACTTCAAGAAATCCAAGAAGCCGATAAACAAGGTGCAAATGGAATCACGATTAGCCCAATCTTTAAAACCCCAAATAAAGGCACTCCTCTGGGCATTGATTTTTTAAACAGCATTGAACCTAAAAATCTAAAAGCAGAACTTTTTGCACTAGGTGGAATCATCACACAAGCACAACTCCAAGAAATCGCCACAACAAAAATCCAAAATTTTGCCTCTATTCGGTATTTTTTAGGGTAAAACTACAATCATTTTATTTATACAATTCGATGAAAGTCAAGCAAAAATCCTTGTTCTATCAAACTTAGCTTCGACTAAGTTGCCAATCTAGCAAACTAGACTCCCTAGTCCTCAAGCGCAATTCTACATTTCTTTTAAACTCTTGCGCTAGTTTTGGATTGGCTAATAAGGCTTGGAGGGATTCTTTACTTGGATTTTTGTAGGTTTGGTGCGCACATTGCAGAGTTGTGGAATCTTGAGCGGATTCTAAACAAATAGCAGAATCCTTTTGAATCCTGCCGCCTTGTATCACGCGCAAATAAAACCCAACACAACCTGTTTCAAAAAGAAATTTTGCTAACGCGTTTTTGTCCTGTGGGCTTGGATACAAACTCGGAATCTTAAAGCACTGCACACGCGGCATAGAAATCTCTAATATTACTCCATTCTCAAAACAAAGCCTATCCCCCACGCATAAATCCCCCGCCTTTACCTCCTCTAGCAAAAGATTCTCGCCCATTCCTCCATAAGGAATCTTCAAGCCTAAACACTTGCGCCACTGCGCATACGATTCCACATCGTAAGCGAAAACAGCCTTGTTTGCCCCTCCGTGATGGATTGTATCGGCGATTTCATTTCCTACAATCCCTTGATGGGTAATTTCTAGCGATTCCACCTCACGCCCTTTCATCGCACTCAAAAAAGAAGTTTTACCACAAGAATATCTTGCAATTTTCCCTATAAAAAGCCCATTTAAACGCACATTTCACCTCGCTTTTTTAGAATTGCAAGGAGTTTTTGCAATTTCACAGAATCCTTTTTGCCGACTTTTGATTCTATGCTAGAATTAATATCTAGCATTTTTGCGCCAATCTGCCTTAAGGATTCCACATTATCCACACCTACGCCACCAGCGACACATAGAGTTTGCACTCTTGCCTTTAAAGATTCCAAAACATCTAAATCAATCCCTTTCCCACTGCCCCCACCCAATGCACTTTTAGAATCCAACAGCACAAAAGGGCTGATAAACTTACCCAAATCCTCTGCACACTCCACATTCCAAACCTCATAAAAGGCGAAATCCGCCTCCCTTAACTCCACCCCACCAAAACAAGAATCTTTAACACTATGGAGTTGTAGCGCATCAACTACGCCCTCTTGATACAACTCTATCGCGGTTTGCATTTGGTTTTCATCGTCTTTTAGCACAATGATTTTAAGAATATTAGAAAATCTCTCCAACTCTCTTGCGATTTCTCTGATATACTCTATTGCGATATATCTTGGAGATTTTGGCTCTATGATAAATCCTAAAGCAGCAATTTTATCCTTTGCATAAAAAGGCTTTAATTCTTGCAAAGCCTCTGCACACATCAGCGCGTCTTGTGTGTTTGTGATTCCGCAAATTTTTAAGAATCCTAAAGGCGAATTTAGCAATCTAAAGACATTTTGATAAAAGGCATTGGGAGAGTTTTTTCCACATTCTATCGCTCTTTTTAATTTCTCTAAAGCAAGCTTGGGTTTATGATTTTTTACCAAATAACTCCCACATAAGATTCCATTAAACCCTAAATTTCCCACAATAAACCCATCAAAATTGCAAAGTAAGGAGGATTCAAAAATCACCTTGCTTTGCGGATTTTTTGCCTGGATTTGGTTTAAGAGGCAATAGGCTTGGATTCTATCAATCACAAAAGTATGCAGATTGCGCGAATTAATCCCAATAAGTTTTGCTCCCAAAGGGGTGATAAAATCCACCTCTAGCGCATTATGCACTTCCACCAAAGGCGTTAAACCCAACTCCAAACATTTTTCATAAAGTGCGCGTAGCTGCAAAAACCCACCATAGGGGTTGTTTTTTCCAATAAAAACCGCAGCAATCAGCAACACCATATCCGCGCCAAAATCGTAAGCTTCCTTGATTTGCCCTAATTGCGTAACAAAATCTTTTCGCAAGACACAGGCATTAGGATTTGCAAGTTTAACTTCCTTTAAATCCTCTAAATCCCCCTTGAAATAATCATTCTCACACAGCACAGAAATTGCTCCCGCTCCCCCTTGCAAATACTCTTTTGCAAGTGCGCTAGGATTTGGAATCACACCAATATTTCCCGCACTTGGACTTGCCCTTTTAATCTCTGCAATCATAAAAGTAGAATCAAGATTTGGCGCATTTAGCGGAGTTGTGCGCTCACAAGAGCGCAAAGCAACCTTTTGCTTTTTATCTAAAATCTCTTTTAAAATCGTTGGCATTGCGTTAGGTTGCATTATAATCCTTTTAATGAATTTGTGTGTAGATAAAGCAATCTATGATACAGAATCTCGCTTAAAATGTCAATGGCTGGGCTTTCTGTCTCTCCCATATACAAGCCTTTTTGAATCGCGCTTTCAGATTCCAAAACTCCTAGCACATTTTCTAACATTTCTTTTTGCTCACTACTAGAAGCACTCACAAAACTTTGATTCCAACTTACATTTGCCCTCTGCCAATTCACTTTAAGAATGTCCATATTGTTTTCTTTTGCACATTGTTGAATCGCAGAGACAAGTTGTGCTACGAACATCGTTTGTCACTCTTCACTATAAAAATCCACGCCAACTTGCCTTAAAAAATCACTAAAATTTGCAAAACCAGATTTTTGCGATTCTTGATTCTCTACATAGAAATAGATTTAAATTCAAGCGTTCCACTTGTGTTGGTAGGTTTTGAAATATCCCAATAATTAATAAAAACCATCTACGATATTATCTCCATTTAAATCCACTCCTTCAGATGATAATTGTGTTGCGTTGTTTCCTGCAAATTTACACTATCATAGCTATGTCCGCCATAGCCTTCAACGCCAGTCCAAACATTAGCTAATGCAAGATTTAAAAATTTTCTTGTCATTTTAGCTCTTTAAAATAAGATATGCGGAATTTTAAACAAAAAGCATTTCTTAATCCATTGTCTTTAATTTTTTATCTTTTTGCTAGATTAATTCTTGAGATTATATTAATTTTTTAATGTTAATATTGTAGAATCCGAGCAAAATCCTTAATCAATAAAGAAGTGTTATGTTTGAGTTTCTAAAAAATCCCAAAAATCAAGGAGCAGCCCCGAGTTTTAGCATTCAAAAAATCTCTGCCTCCAAGCTCACGCCTCTAATGGTTTGCGAGGCAATGAATGCGCCTATTTTACTTGAATCTGCGTTTTTGGATACCGGCAAGGGGCGGTTTTCTATTCTTGTGCTTAAAGAAGCTTTTAGAATCATAAAAGAGCGGGGCAAAGTCTTTTTGTGTGAGGATTCTAGTGGGCAAAATTTAAAGAAGCACGATTTAGGCAAAATTAAACAAATCGGCAGCTTCACTCTGCCACAGAATCCTAAATTTTTAGATTTCTTAGAGGCTTTTGCCACATTAACGCCAGAGCTAGATTCGGAGAATATCCCTAGCACAGAGATAGAATCCCTGCATTTGCCATTAGGAGGCGTTGGGTATTTGGGATATGAGTTTTTTAGCGAGATTGAGGAGGTAGAATTTAATAATCCAACACTCTATGAAGTGAGCGAAAATGCCTTTATTTTCGGGCGAGATTTTGTCATCTTTGACCATTTTTATGAATCACTTTATATTCTTTGTGTAAGTTTTAAGGGAGAATCCAAACCGCAAGATACTCAAAAAAGAATGCAGGAGTTAGTATCTACATTAGAGCATTTGAGTTTGTCGGATAAACCTACGCAAAAGTATCATTCCGCCATTACTTCTAAAGATAAGAAATCTTATTATATAAAAATGGTGCAAACAATAAAAAAAGAAATTTATAAGGGTAATTTACTCCAATGTGTGCCAAGCCAAAGTTTGGAGATTACAAGCACTCTACCACCTTTACAAGCCTATATGAATCTACGCATTGCAAATCCAAGCCCTTATATGTATTATTTCAACTTCGGGGATTTTGAGATTATCGGAAGTTCGCCTGAAGTGCTTGTGCGCGTGAAAGAGACTGCGCTAAATTCTGCACAAGTTACGATTCGCCCAATCGCCGGGACACGTGCTAGAGGCAAGAATGCCCTAGAAGATTCCAAGCTAGAGGAGGAATTAAAGGCAAATGAGAAAGAAAATGCCGAGCATTTAATGTTGCTAGATTTGGGACGCAACGATGTGGGCAAAGTGGCAAAGGCGGGAAGTGTGTGCGTAACAAAAGAAAAGGTGATTGAAAAATACGCAAGAGTAATGCACCTAGTCTCTGAAGTGCAAGGTGAAATGGATTTGACGACGCATAGAAAAAAAGACGCACTTTATGCAGCATTCCCTGCCGGGACGGTGAGCGGTGCGCCAAAGATTCAAGCCATTCAAACCATAGAATCCCAAGAAACGCATAAACGCGCAATTTACGCAGGCGCGATTGGTTATTTTGCCAAAAATGGCGATATGGACTTTGCGATAGCCATTCGCACGGCAGTTTATCAAAAAGGCATATATTATCTTCAAGCAGGAGGCGGAATCGTGATGGATTCATCAGAGGACGCAGAATATGAGGAGACGAGAAACAAAATGCGCTCCTTAGTGGAAGCGATTTTAGGGGGTGAGAAGTGATTTTACTGATTGATAATTACGATTCTTTTACCTATAATATTTACCAAGCCTTTAGCACTCTTGGTTATCCGATTAAAGTCTTGCGCCACGACAAAACTAACCTAGAGGAGATAGAGTCGCTAAATCCAAGCTATATCGTGCTAGGACCAGGACCCAAAACGCCTAAGGATTCCATATTAAACATCCAAATCGTGCAGAAATTTAAGGGAATCTATCCAATTTTGGGGATTTGTCTAGGACATCAGGCGATTTTAGCGGCTTTTGGTGTGGAAATCAAAAATGCGAAAAATATTATTCACGGCAAGGTAGAGCCGCTAAAACATAATCAAAAAGGAATCTTTCGCCATATTAGTCCAAACACTCCTATTGCGCGTTACCATTCGCTTGTGGGCAAAAGGGACGAGATTCCAGAATGCTTTATTATTAGCGGAGTGAGCGAAGATGGCGAAGTTATGGCGGTGGAACATAAGCAATACCATTTGATAGGATTGCAGTTTCACCCGGAATCTATCGGCACGAAAGAGGGTGTTAAAATGCTCCAAAACTTCCTGCATTATGCGCGTGAGCCAATTCCGATTAAAGACTATCTTAAAAAATGCTTAAAATTAGAATCGCTGAACTTTCAAGAAAGCTATAATCTAATGGACGAACTCACAGAGGGGAATTTGAGTGATGCGCAAATTGGTAGCATTCTTACAAGCCTTGAAATTAAGGGCGTAGATGAATACGAACTCGCAGGATTCGCCTCGGTGCTGAAGCAAAAGGCAGTGCGCTTTGAGGTTGGGGATAAGAATCGCATTTTGTTTGATATGGTAGGCACAGGGGGAAGTAGTGCGAAAACCTTTAATGTCTCCACGACTTGCGCCCTGCTTCTTGCCACACTTGCTAAGAGGGCGAATCTTGGAATCATCAAGCACGGAAATCGCGCCATTACTTCTAAGAGTGGCTCGGCGGACTTGCTAAGCACACTTGGAATTAATCCAAATATGGAGCTACAAAATGCAAAAAAGGCTTATGAGGAGCTAAATCTTACCTTCCTCTTTGCGCAGAGATTCCATTCTGCTATGCGCTTCGCCGCACCAGCTCGTGGGAGCTTAGGCTTTAAGACTGCTTTTAATCTCATCGGTCCTCTAAGCAATCCCGCACCCATTACGCACCAGCTAATTGGTGTGTTTGATAAATCTTACACAGAGATTATGGCGAGAGCTTTAAGCATTCTAGGGATTAAACGCGCAATGGTAGTTAGCGGACTAGATGGACTTGATGAAATCTCGCTCTGTGCGCCGACACAAATCACGGAGTTGCGCAATGGGGCGATTAAGACTTATATTTTTAATCCAATAGAAGTTGGATTGAATTTTGCTAGTTATTCTATGCTATGTGGCGGGGACGCGCAGGAGAATCTAAGAATCACAAAGGATATTTTTAACGCCTTGCCATCGCCTAAGCTTGATTTAGTCGCGCTAAATCTCGGGGCGGCTTTGTGCGTGTGTGAGCAAGTGGAATCGCTAAAAGAGGGATTCTTTAGGGCAAAGCAAATCATAGAATCTAAAGAGGTTTTTGAGGTTTTAGAGGGATTTAAACGCATTAGCAATTTGCGCTTAGAGGGCTTGTAGTAGCTAAATCCCTACTCTCTTGCATTCTTGCGATTCTGCATTGGGATACATCAAAATTTAAAGCAAAATTTTTTAAATCTTTGTTAGAATGTCGCCTTTAAATTCACACAAAGACGCGCAATGAAACACAAAATGTTTTTAGAATCCAAACAAGGATTTTTTGGCGAGAATGAAGGCGGTTTCCACGCATTTGGCGGACAATATATGCCAGAGATTCTACACTCTGCGTTAAAAGAGTTGGAGAAAGGTTACAAAGTAATTTTAAAATCCCGTGATTTTAAACAAGAATTATCCTCATTATATAGGGATTTCATCGGGCGTCCCACGCCATTAATTTATGCGAAAAATATTAGCAAACTTCTGCACAATGAAATTTATCTAAAGTTTGAGGGCTTGGCAAACACAGGAGCGCATAAGATTAACAACGCAATTGGACAAGTTTTGCTTGCCAAAAAAATGGGCAAAACACGCATTATTGCCGAAACAGGAGCAGGACAGCACGGATTAGCCACGGCGGCGGCTTGTGCGAAACTAGGAATGGAATGCGTTGTTTTTATGGGCGCACGGGATATTAAGCGACAATTTCCCAATGTATTTAATATGGAACTACTAGGCGCAAAGGTTAGGAGCGTAGAGAGCGGAAGCCAAACGCTTAAAGACGCCGTCAATGAAGCCTTAAGAGAATGGAGCAAAGAGAGCAAAAACACCTTTTATGTGCTTGGAAGCACACTTGGTCCTTATCCTTATCCCGACATTGTGCGTGAGTTTCAAAGTATTATTAGCAAGGAGCTAAAATCGCAGACAAAGGCATTTTTCAAAGGTAATCCAGATATAATGATTGCTTGTGTGGGCGGAGGAAGCAATTCTATGGGATTCTTTAGCCATTATCTTAAAAGTAAGGTGCGCCTCATCGGCGTAGAAGCGGGGGGCTTGAGCAAAGAAATAGGCAAGAATGCCGCGCGTATGGGCAATGAAAATGCAAATCTTTGTATTGCTCAAGGCTATAAAAGCTATTTTCTAAGCGATGAATATGGCAATCTACTAGAAACCTACTCTATCTCGGCAGGGCTTGATTATGCTGGGATTGGTCCTCAACTCGCGCATTTAAAGGAAATCGGGCGTGTGGAATTCTTAAGCGCACTAGATAGCGAAGCACTAGAAGCTTTGAGATTCTTTGCTAAAAATGAGGGGGTTCTCGCCGCACTAGAATCTAGCCACGCATTAGCAGGGGCATTAAAAATTGCTAAGGAAGTCAAAAACAAAAAAATCCTTGTCAATATTTCTGGTAGAGGCGACAAAGATATTTTCATCACCGCAAAAGCCTTGCAAAAAGAGCGTTGGGCGGAATTTTTGCAACAAGAGATTCAAGAAATGCAAAGTGCGGAATCCAAAAGCACAAAAGGAAGTAAAGAATGAAAAAAATTGCATTAATGGGGCATATTGTTGCGGGGTTTCCAAGCTTTGAAGCAAGTCTCAAAGCGGCACTTGGAATCGCGCAAGGCGGGGCGGAATACTTAGAGGTGCAGTTTCCATTCTCTGACCCAAACGCCGATGGAATCGCGATTGCTAATGCTTGTGAAGTAGCGCTTCAAAGTGGATTCAACACTGATTTAGGGTTTGAATTTATCACGCAACTCCAACAAAAACTTCAGCAAAACCAACTGCCAACGAAACTGCTCATTATGACTTATGGAAATATCTTGTTTTGTTATGGAATCCAAAAATTTTTGCAAAAGGCAAAAGAACGCGGAGTTTATGGGCTGATTGTGCCAGATTTGTCGCTAGATAATGATGAAAAATTGTTTAAAAAAGCTAAAAAGTTGGGATTAGAAAATATCGCGCTGATTGCACCTTTAACTAAGCCAAAGAGAATGGAGAGATTGAGTTGTATCAGTGGGGCTTTTATCTATGTCGTCGCACGCAATGGAATCACAGGGGACACTACGCAGATTGATGAATCCTTAATGCGCTATATTGAGCTTGTGAAAAAGCATTGTAAAAAGCCCATTGCGCTAGGGTTTGGAATCCAAAACAAAGAACAAATTGACGCTCTGCGCGGGGTTGTGCAAATTGCGATTGTCGGAAGTGCCTTTGTGCGTTTTATTGACAAAGTATGCAAAGAGGAGGGAGAAATTTCTGAAAAACTCTGCGCTTTTACCAAAGGACTTTTGGGGGATTAGTAATTTTCAAATAAATCCTAAACCCCTTTACCCTACTTTAGATTCCTTAAGCAGAGTTTGCATTATGGAATCTGTGGAATCGGTTTTAGCAAAGGTATTTTGAGGGATTCCATAAGCATTATAAGCTTGTTTGGTTTTTAATTCTTGATTTTCTTTTTCTAGTTTATCTCTTTGCTCTAAGACTTCAAAGAAAGTTTGTGAGGAATCAAAGGTGGAGGCAAAGGAAGCACTTTTTGTAAAAACAATTTGAACTTCCCCTTTATAATAATCCTTAAAAGGCAAATCGTCCCCATTCCAAGAGATAGTCGCATCTCCTAGCTTGAAAGATTTATTATCCAAAGCTCCACCTTGATTAAATAAATAAGATGCGACTTTTTCTAAAGCATTTTGAATAGTATTTTTTTGGTTTTGTGGAATCTTATTAAAATATTCCGCCTGATAGAAAAAGCCGCTAATGGAGGTTGCGAGGGCATTAGAGTTTGTCATATAGTCTGATAATTTTTGTTTAAAGTCGTCGGACTTGTTCCCATTTTTTAGTCGCGATAAAGCCTGTAAGGCGTCTTGTGTGGAATCCTCATAGGATTGTTTTGAAACTACTCTATTTGTCATCATATAGCCTGACAAGAGATTTTGAAACTCTTTGTCATTCATATTTTCATTAAAGCCTTGCAATAAAATATTTTCCATTTGATTAAACAGAAAATCTAGATTTGCTTGAAATTCATCTTGACTAGAAATCGGAGTATTTTTTGCTTGATTTTTAATACTTTCTTGATATTCCATCATTCCTTTGTGGAGTTTGTCATTGCCTATAATTAGGCTTGAATCAAGGTTTTGAATGTTGGAATATTCCTTAATAAATTCATACAGATTCTCTTTTGTCTTTACATTATCTTGCTTTATGGATTTTTCATTCTTTTCCTGCGTGGCTAAAGTGGCGGTATTTGCTGTATTTGCAGAATTAAAGTAAAAGTTATATGGAGAATGCACTTGCATTGCCTATCCTTTGAATAAAATCTATATAAAGGATAAGCAAAAAGTATGCCAAATTTACTTGAAATATTTAATATTGACTTTATCAGCTTTTATCCAAGAATAGACATTATCAAACGATTTAATCTTGCTACGAACTGCGTTTTGGTTATCTATCCTTTGAACATCACTTGAATTGTTAAGGTTTATTTTTACAATTTCGGCAGAAGTGCTATTTGTTCTAAAGTTATAAGTTGTAGCAACAGCCGCATAATAGTTAGAACCAAGATTAAAATAAGGCGTATCGCCACTTTCCAAAACAAGATGATAATATGCAGTGTAATAAATATTTTGCCCTAAATTATTTACAACGCCATAGTGTTTAGGAATATAGCCACTCAAATACGCCCCACCTACAACCTGCCTCATCTCCTCATCATTTAAGACTTTCACACCTGCACTTTGTTCGTTAAACTCTCCATTGGTTGCAAGAGCAATAAAATCTATTTCGCCTGCAAAGAGTATGCTTGTAAGCCCTAAACTTAGTAAAGTTCCTAAAACTAGCTTTTTCATTATTTCTCCTTTTTTAAAAATTTAAGATTTCATTATAAATTGTAGAATCTTAAAAATAAATATAAAATATTTTTTAACTTTTTAGTTTGTTTAAGGTTGTTACACAAAGGAACAAGTTTGCTTTGAACACTGCGTCATCGCGAGACTTCGTAAGAAGTCGTGGTAATCTACAATAAAGAATCTCACCGAAACGTTGGCAATGGAATCTTAAAGTTATGCAAGATTATAGATTGCTTCGCTCGCAATGACGCAGTGGAGAGCGTTATTTATAACGCATAGCAATCCACCACAAAAGTTTAGAATCCCAACTCGTGGTAAAGCGCAATGGCGTAGCGGTCTGTCATAGAAGCGATATAATCCGCGCAAACGCGATGTATCTTTTCTCCATTAGAGATTCTTGCTTGCAAATCCTTTGGCAAAAGATTGGTTTCGTTATTGAAGCAATCATAAAGTTTTCGCACACAACGTTTGCCCATAAACATTTTTTTGTAAATTTCTTGATGACGATAGAGACATTTTAAAAGAATTTTTTTGAGTGCTTTTATCTCTTGTTCTATTGTTGTTGTGTGAGAAATAGGCAAAGATTCCTTAGCAAGAGTAGTAAAGCACTGCACAGAATCCTGCGCAAAGGGCTTGTGATTATCCAAAATATCATAAACAAGCATTGTAATCAAACGTGAGGTGAAACGATGACGAAAGATAGAATCATGACGCACAATCCCCTCCTCTCTCTCCACAAACTCTAAGGCGCGCGCGACTAATGCGTTTTCTTTTAAATCCTCAAAGCCAATCAAGCCATATTTAATGCCATCGTCAATATCCGCGCTAATATACGCAATCTCGTCGGATAAATCTACAAGAATCGCTTCTAAACTTGGGTGAAATTCCACGCGAAAAAAATTTTGCAAATTGGAATTGATAAACGATTTTTCATAAGGATAAGAATGCTTTAAGACTCCCTCCAAAGTCGCAAAGGAAAGATTCAAACCCTCAAAATCTTTATACCGCTTCTCTAGTTTTGTTACCACCCGAAACGATTGGAAATTATGGTCAAACCCGTGATGAAAGCCATAATGACGCATTATTTTGTCTAGTTCATCTCCTCCTGCGTGTCCAAAAGGCGTGTGCCCCAAATCGTGAGCTAGCGCAATGGCTTCCGCAAGATTCTCATCTAATCCCAAATTTTTCGCTAAAGTGCGTGCAATCTGGCTCACTTCAAGCGAATGTGTCAAACGCGTGCGAAAATAATCTCCACTATGATTAATAAACACTTGTGTTTTGTATTCTAAGCGTCTAAAATACGAGCTGTGTATGATTCTGTCTCTATCTCTGCCAAACGCATCACGGAAATCTGGCGTAGCAGGATAGAATCGCTCTTGAGGTTGCATTAGATTTTGTGTCATTTTATCCGCCTTTTTTGGTATTATTTTAGCGATTTTGCGTTAAGATTCGCAAGATTTTGAGAAATTTTAAGGAAAATCTATGATTCTTTTTGAGAATGATTCTTTTATGATTTTGTGCAAAGCCTTTGGAGAATATCAGACAAATTGCTACCTTACGATAGATAAGCAAACTGATGAAGCATTGATTATTGACCCGGGAATCGGCGCAAGCACTTGGGTAATAGAAACCTTAGAGAGCAAAAAACCGCTTGCAATTTTGAATACACACGGGCATTTTGACCATGTTTGGAGTAACGCCGAGCTCCTTTCATATTTTGGTAAGATTCCGCTACTTTGTCCGCTAGAAGATGCTTTTATGCTAACAGAAGACTGCTTTAGCACCGGGCTACCCCAATCTACTCCTAGTTTGCTTGTGGGTGGCAAAGAGGGTGAAACCATAGAGAGAAAAACTGCAAATACAGAGAATCTAGGCAGAGAAAATCACTACACATTGGGTAATTTTATCGTAGAATTTTCTTGCTATCCCGGTCATACTCCGGGTTGCAGCGTGATTGTGCTTAGTTCTAAATTAACCAATACAGATTCTACATCTGCGCAAAACGCATCATCACAAAGTGAGATTCCACCTTTGTCCCAACAAAAAGTAATGTTTAGCGGAGATTTTATCTTTCATCGCTCCATTGGACGCAGCGATTTTCCTTATTCCTCTCATAGCGCAATGAAAGCGAGTTTAGAAAAATTTATGGAGAGAAAAGAAAATCTACTGATTCTACCCGGACACGGCAATACAACGAGTGTTGCGCAAGAGCAGGCAAATATTCCTTATTGGCTTGCGCGCCTTTAAGCTTGGAATTGGAATCTCAAGCAATTTATCAAAATAGCTCAATGATTCCTCGCCTTGTTTTGAGTTTGCCCTGCTTTTCTAGCTCCTTTAACACTCTTGAGACTGCCTCACGCGCACTTCCTAACGCATTGGCAATCTCTTCGTGTGTGATATAAAGCGTTTTAAAGTCCTTTGAATCCTCACGGCGCAAAACAGAACGCAAAAAATTCAAAACCCTATCCTCCAAAGATTCAAAAGCAAGAGAGCTCAAAGATGACACAACGCGACTTAAACGTTCTCCAATAAGTTCTGTCTGAAATTGTTTAGCAATGGGATACTTAAGACTTAATTCGTCAAAAATCTTGCTAGGTAAAATCAACACATTGGAAGTTTGAATGAACTCCAAACAAACATCAAAATGAATATTTTTTAAAATGCAAGTAGCAGAAAGAATACAAAATTCACTATTTTTTAGAACAAAAAGATTGATTTCCTTGCCATTTGGAGAAACGATAAATGTCCGCAAAGCACCATCTAATATCAAAACAAGTCCGCGACATTGCTCGCCTTTTAAAATTCTATAATTTTTAGGGAAACTTTTAGTGTAAGCACTCTGCAAATAAATGTTTTGGTCTGCTAGAGAAACTTCCCAAGATTCCATTAATTCTTTAAAGATTGCATTCAACTTCTACGCCCTATTTTCAAAATTTTAAATTATAGCTCATCTCACTTTAAGAAAATATAGCTTGGCGAAAGTGGGAAAACTTTTTAAAGTTTAGCAGGGAAAGAACACAAAAACAAAAACAGAGATTAACCTCTGTCTTTTAATCCTAATTTTTCAATCACATTTGCATAGCTTTTGAAATTTTTGCGACGCAAATAAGTAAGTAAGCCTTTTCTTTGAGAAACAAGCTTTCTAAGTCCTAAACGACTAGAATGATCTTTTGGATTTACCTTTAAATGTTGTGTAAGTGTTTTAATCCTATCACTAAGTAAAGCAATTTGCACCTCTGTAGAACCTGTATCTTTGGGATTTCTAGCAAAAGTAGAAGTAATTTCTCTCTTTTTCGCCGAATCTTGAGCCATTTTGACCTCCTGATTGGTATAATTAAATAAAATTTGCGATTTTATCATAAAAATGTAAAAATGCGCTAAAATTTTAACAATTTTCTTGATTTTATCGGCTAAAAACGACTAAAATTACAGATTGATTTATTTATTTTGGAGTAGATTTGGCAACAGCAGATAAAAAAGTGTCTTTATTAAGCAGGATTATGCCCTTTTTATCTTTTCTTTCAGGCTCAAAAGATTTAACGGTTGTCTTTTTTATTATTGCGATTTTAGCAATCATCATTGTGCCACTTCCAAGTTCTTTATTGGATTTTTTCCTAGCCATTTCTATTGCACTTTCGGCACTCATTATCCTCATAGCATTGTATGTCAAAAAACCCACAGATTTTTCCGCTTTTCCTACGCTTTTGCTAATTATTACTCTTTTTCGCCTTGCTCTTAATATCGCAACAACAAGAATGATTTTAAGCAATGGGCATTTAGGTCCTGAAGCAGTGAGCGATATTATCAATGCCTTTGGACAATTTGTTGTGGGCGGAAATTATGTTATTGGAATCATTTTATTTATTATTTTAGTCATTATCAACTTTATGGTTGTAACTAATGGTTCTACAAGGGTTTCTGAAGTTAAAGCGCGTTTTACACTAGACGCAATGCCGGGCAAGCAGATGGCGATTGACGCGGATTTAAACTCTGGAATCATTGGACAAGAGGAGGCAAAAGCAAGACGCGACGCCCTAGCAACAGAGGCAGATTTCTATGGTTCTATGGATGGTGCAAACAAATTCGTCAAAGGCGATGCAATTGCTGGAATTATTATCACGCTCATTAATATCATTGGTGGATTCCTCATCGGCGTTTTTCAAAAAGATATGACGATAGCAGATTCTGCTTCCACTTTCACAATCCTAACGATTGGTGATGGTTTGGTTTCGCAACTCCCTGCACTCATTGTCGCCACCGCCACAGGTATCATTGTAACGCGTTTTAGCAAAGAGGGTGAAAACTTTGCTTCAGGGATTATTGACCAACTCATCAACGAATCTAAAACACTTTTAATTGTGGGCTGCATTTTATTGCTTTTTGCTCTCGTGCCGGGCTTACCTACCCTCTCATTAGGTTTTGTAGGCTTGCTGTTTTTAAGCCTTGCTTTACTTTTAAGCAAGCAGAAAGAGGGAGAAGTGTGGAAATATGTAGAATCACTCTTTAAAAAAATAAAAAAAGCTGATAAAACCAAAGAGGGGGAATTGCAAGATTCTGACAATCTCCCTCAACGCAAACAAGCAAGACAGCAAGCCGCCGCCACTCAAGCAGCAAAACAGCCTCCCAAAGAAAATGAGGAAGAGCGCAAAAAACGCGATGAAGCAGAGATTGATAACGCGCTCAAAGTCAAAATCTTGCGTGTGGGGCTTGGGTATCAGCTCATCAAGTTTGCAGACCCTGCGCAAGGAGGCGAGCTCGTGAATAAAATCCGCCAAATCCGTAAAACAATGGCAACAGAATATGGAATCCTCGTGCCAATGGTGCATTTAAGAGATGATTTGAATTTACCTCCTGATGAATACCAAATCTTGCTTAAAGAAATTGAAATTGGTCATGGTAAAGTAATGACAGATAAATATCTTGCGGTTGCTGCAAGCGGATTTGCCGGGGAATTACCTGATGGAATCCCAACCAAAGAGCCAGTGTTTGGCTTGGACGCTTATTGGATAGATGAAAGCAAAAAAGAAGACGCAATTATTGAGGGTTACACAACCATTGATGGTGCAACCGTGATTAGCACACACATTCAAGAACTCATTAAACAACACGCAGAGGAATTACTCACACGTCAAGAAGTGTATAATCTGCTTGAAAAACTAGGCAAAGATTATCCGATTTTAGCAGAGGAAATCAAAGGTGTAGGCGTTGGCACGATTCAACATATCCTAAAAGAGCTGTTGCACGAACAAATTCCAATTAAAGATATGTTAAGCATTGCTGAAGCCATTGCAGATGGCTATCCAGCCTACAAAGGTGATTTGCCAACACTCACAGAATATGTCCGCGCATGCCTAAAACGACTCATTACGCATAATTTTCAAAATGACGACGGAATCTTGCGCTATTTTATCCTTTCTCCGGCATTAGAACAATTCTTGCTAGAACGTTTGCCAGACCAACAAAAAATGGGACAAAGGTTACGCCTAAGCCCGACAGAATCGCAAAACTTACTTGACGCACTTAATATTTCTCTCCAAAAAGGCGCGTCTATGGGTGCTGTGCCAACAATCATCGGCGGCACTTCTATGGTGCTAAGAAAGCCTTTAGCGATTTTCCTTGAGCAATATGGTTTTGGACGCAATATGATTGTTTTAAGCACCGCAGAGATTGATTATCAAAGCAAATATGAAATCTTGGGCACGGTTGAGTTCGCTCTGTAAGGAAAAATATGCAAATCTACCATTTATCTCATATTGACTTAGACGGCTATGGTTGTCAAATGGTAAGTCGCGAAATCTATACACGCGCGTTTGCGTCCGATTCCTTGTTAATGTTTTTTTATAATGCCAACTATGGCAAAGAAGTTAGTGCGTGCCTAGAGGAAATTTATCGGCAAATCAAATACACAAAAGCAAAGAATCCCAAAGAAAAAGAAGCACACATTTTGATTAGTGATTTGAATCTCACATCAGATGAATGCGAAAGATTAGTGCAATCCGTCCTAGAGCTAAATCTCAATGGATTCCAAATCACTTTTGAGTTATTAGACCACCACAAAAGCGGGCAAGAATGCGCACAAACTTATGAATGGTATTTTTTGGACACCAAACGATGTGCTACACATATCGTTTATGATACACTGCTTACGCGTTATGGGCTTTGCGATTCTGTAAGGCAATGGCTTGAACCAATGGTGAAAATGATTAATAGTGTGGATTTATGGTTGGAAGAGGGTTATGCCTTTGAGTTTGGCAAAGTCGCAATGCGAATGATTGTAGAATGCAAAGAGCTCAATCGCTTTATGTTTGATAAAGAAGACCGCGAATACAAACTTGCTTTATTAAAAGAATCCGCAAAATTTCTTGGACAAGAAAAGGGAGAAATTCTGCTAGATAATGCGATTTTAGAGATGAAAAAATGCTTTTTGAAAGGCAGCTTGTTAAGTGCCACACTTGATAATCTAATCTCAAAATACCAAAGCGAGCTTTTGGCGCAAAAAGCAGAATCTTGCAGTATATATTGGAAGCAATATAGAGGATTTTTGAGTTATAGCATTGGCAATATCTCAGTGCTTGCAAACTTATTTTTAAAAAACAATCCACAATTTAATTTCTTCATAGATGTGAGTGCGCGTGGAAATGTAAGCTTGCGTGCCAATAATGCTTGCGATGTAAGTGTTTTAGCGAAAAATTACTTCAATGGAGGAGGACACGCAAATGCAAGTGGTGGCAAAATAGATGGTTTTAAAGAAAGTTTTATCTATGATAATATTAAAGAGTGTGTGCAAAATATCTTAAAAGGAGAAGAATATGAATAAAGACAGAATCAAAGAGCTAGAAGAAGAAGTGGAGGAGTTATCCATTCAATTAAGCGATATGCTTTGCGTGACGTTAATCTTAAGCGGTGTGAAAGAATCCTCTATGCAAGAGGCATTAGACGCTTATATTGACGGATTAGATGAGCAAAGCGTAGAATATGGTGTCAATGAGATTTTACAGAATCTCAAGCAACTCAAACAAACACACCCGCATTTTTTTGCCTAAAAGAGATTCTATGGAAACAAAAAGAATCGCTATTTTATTTAGCGGCAATGGAAGCAATTTAGAGGCACTCATCAAATCTTTGCACAAAAAATGCTTTCTCCCTAGCAAACGACCCGAAAATATAAAACAAAGCACAATTGGAGGATTCTTAATTGGAGATGTTTTGATTGAGGGATTCTTGATTGGAGGATTAGCGCATACATTTAAAATAATAGAACCCGATTGCGCAAAGGGCAAACATTCCAACAAAGCCTTTAAGGTGGAGGTTGTCTTGGCTTTGAGTAACAAAAGCGACGCATTTGGACTTACGCGCGCCAAAAGACTAGGAATCGCCACAGAAGTGATTGAGAATGCAGGGAAAACAAGAGAGGAATTTGATGCACAATTAATTACAACCCTGCAAGAATTTAAACTAGATTTATGTGTATTGGCTGGATTTATGCGAATCTTGACACCGATTTTTACGCAAAAGATTCGCGCTATCAATATCCACCCCTCACTTTTGCCCCTTTTCAAAGGCGCGCACGGAATCTTAGAATCCTACAACTCACCTATGCGCCTAGGAGGTGTGAGTGTGCATTATGTCAGCGAAGAACTAGATAGCGGGGAAATCATTGCACAAGGAGCAATCACAAAAATTGCGGGAGAAAGCTTAGAATCCTATGAAGCACGTATCCACAAACTAGAACATACATTGTATCCACTTGCATTACTAGAAGCACTCACAAGGAAAAAATAATGCGCATTTTACACACAGAATGGTCGGGTGGCTTTGGCGGACAGGAGATTCGGATTCTAAACGAAATGCAAGAAATGCGTAGGCGTGGCTGCCATCTTGCGCTTGCTACCAAAGAGGACGCTAGAATCTTACCCAAAGCAAAAGAATATGGTTTTACCACCTTTACCCTACCCTTTAGGCGCAAAACCGACATAGAGAGCATCTACAAACTCCATAAAATCGCAAGAAACTTTGATATTATCAACACGCATAGTGGCATAGATACTTGGTTGGGTGGATTAGCTAGTATCGGGAGTGGAGCGAAGTTTATCCGCACAAGACATTTATCTAACAAAATTCACCCCTCGCGCTTAAACTTTATTAACTCCCTAGCAGATTTCATCATTACCACAGGAGAAAGTATTCGTGAAGCAATGATACGAGAAAATCGTATCAAACCAGAGAGGATTCTCTCTATACCCACAGGCATTGATACAGAAACTTTTTACAAAGAAAAATATAACAAAGAAGCAATGAAAACAAAATACAATCTCCCACAAAATAAATTGATTATAGGCAATTTAGGCGTTTTGCGCGCAATGAAAAGACAAGATGTTTTTATTGAAGTCGCACGTGGAATTTGCCAAAAATATCCCGATGTATTTTTTGTGATTGCAGGTAGCGGAGATGGACAAGTGTGTTTAGAAAATCTTGCAAAGGAAGTCAATCAGGCGGCAAATCAAGAAATCGTGCGCTTGCTTGGACACATTGAAAATCCTGCGGAATTTTTGGCAACTTTGGATATATTTATGCTTACTAGCGATAGAAATGAGGGTGTGCCACAAAGCCTAATGCAAGCTCTCGCTATGGAAATTCCAAGTATTGCAGGCAATATAGGGTCTATCACGGATTTGCACTTTTATTCTCAAGGTAAGCCAAATTTCATTCTCACGCAAAATCCAAACTTAGAGGAGTTTATAGAAGCATTAGAATTGCTAATTAGAAAAGAGAGAAGAATCCTACCATCTCGTGATTTTATTTGTAAAAATTTCTCTCTCGTCGCAATGGGAGAGAAAACTATGCAAGTATATCAAAATCTGCTATCCTAACTCCTTGCAAGATTCCACTTGACGGGGGAGGAAATTGTTATCACAAGAATTACAACACAATTTGTAGCAATCTATAATATAAAACCTTGCTTTTAACACTTAGTTTAAAAGATTATGGGGGATTACTTCGTCCGCTTGCTTCCTTATACAAGAAAAAATCGCAAGAATGAAGTTACGCTTTTGTGCTTAGAATCAAGCTTTCGCTAGAACCCATTTGCTCCACAAAATCGCGGATTTTACTATCCAAATGCTGATTTATCATATCAGCATCTTGGCTTTGCTGCTTGATTTGCTCCACCTCTCCTGCAAAATACTGCCTCACCAATGCCTGCTCCTCCGGTGAAAGCGCATTGAGATTGCCACTCTGCTTGATTTTTGCAAGAAGTCTCATCGCCTCTTCCATTGCAGAGACATCTAACTCCTCTTTGTTTGGGGTTGTGAGACTTGCTTCTTGGGATTGTGCAACCATTTCTGCTAAAGGATTTTCTTGCGATTCCAAAATCCCCTTCAACGCGCTATATAAGCTGCCACGCGTTACTTCAAAATGTTCTTGAACGCTGATTTTGCCATTTAAATCTTTGTCTTGAGAGATGAAATTATCTAGTAAATCCTCTATGGTGCGCACTTCTGTATCATCACTTTTAGTATTGCCCTCTACCAAAAGTACAGAAATTGGATTGCCAAACGATTGGCTTTGGCTCAACTCAAAACTATAACCATCTCTCAGAAGCTCTCTTTCTTTTTCTGAAAACTTCCCATCTTGATTCAAATCCGCTTTTGCTCCCCCCACATTGCCCATTATCTCCGCATACCAGCCACTAACATACGCTTCTGCCTTGCCACTTAAGCGCATATTGCCATCTTCTCTAGCAAAAAAGTCTTTTTTGTTGAACTTTTCTTGCAATCGTTCCATATTTTCTTTAGAGATTAAAGCACTCACGCGCTCTCCACTTGTAGGGTCATCAAAAAGCACGAGTTGGTAGTTAGAATCCCCAACTAACTTTGATTTTATGGATTCTTTGATTTCTCTTTCTTGTGGTTTTAGTTGCAAATCTTGGCTTTCTTCATTCATTAATGTCGCCTGTGTGCGAGCATTTGCTGCTAGATAAACCTTAGAAGAAACAATGCTTCCTGCGCCATTTACAAACATTATTACTCCTTATTTTATACCGCTACAATAAAACAATGGTAGTTTCCATATCTATCAGGAACGCATTTTCTGATAAGTTTTGCCATTATATCTTTAGAATCATCAGATTTTAATGCAACTTTTTTTTCAAACACATCTGCCTCATTGTTTATCTTTGGACTCGCATACGCACACAATCCAAAAACCAATACCACACCCAAAACTATTTTACGCACAAAAAACCCTTTGTTAAAAAATATTTAATCATTATAGAAATTTATTCTTAAAAATATCGGTTAATTTTAGAAAAAACTTTATATGTTTTGCTATTTTGTTACAAATCGTTGCATAAGCTCTATTGTCTCTGCGTCCCGCTTCTCTTTGCGATTCTTTAAATCCTGCATAATTTGCTCCCATTCCGCACTTTTAAGATTCTGACCAAATTTTGCTTTCGCACTTAAAGATTCCACTAAAATTTTTCCTACAAAAGTGCCTTTTTCCTTACCGACAAACTGCCCACTCTCCATACTCATTTGAGAATTTTTAGGCTCATATTTGCGCACAAGACGCGTTAAAATATGCTTTTTCTCCTCCAAATCCTCCACGACACAAAACTGCCCCTCTAAAAAGACAGAAAAGAAAAATTGTGTCGGAATCATCGTTCCTTTCAAAAAACTTGAGGGAATATAAGCATAAGGTTTTGCCACACTAAAGGAGACTTTTGGATTATGTTTTAGAAGCTCATATTTGCGCCCCGCCTTTGCGCCGTGTAGATAAATCTTAGAATCCTCATAGCAAAAGCTAAGTGGCACAGCATAGGGAATGCTATCAGGAATCACGAGCGTACCAAATTCTATTTTGTTTAAAAACTCTTGTATGAATCCCAAATCTTTGCAATCAAAATCACTGCGCCGCATTTTCCCTCCATTATCGCAGAATCTGCACTTCATTTTCTAGTGCGATTCCACGTTCCTTTTGCACTTTTTCTTTTGCAATCTCTATCAGTTCTAACGCTTCCTCAAAGGTAGAATCCCCAAGATTAACAAGAAAATTCGCGTGTTTCTCGCTAAAACATAGGCTTTTGTTTTTACCAAATCGCACACCCTTTAGCCCCACTGCTTCAATCAATCTCCCTGCAAAATCCCCTTTAGGATTCTTAAAACAACTCCCAAAACTAGGCTCTGTGGGCTGATTTTGGCGCATTTTTATACATTCCTCCACCAAATCAGCTCTAAAACCACTTTGTTTTTTAAAAATCCCAGCAAAAATTAGCCCCTCAATCTGACTGCTACGATAGCTTAACCCTAAGTTCTCTACACCCTTAAAATCAAGCTTACCCAAAGAGTCTAATTGCAAGATTCCGAGTGTTACTTTTTGAATCTCATAGCTTTTTAGTCCCGCATTCATCTTGAGGATTCCGCCCATACTTCCGGGCAATCCACAAAGAATCTCAAACCCTCCCAAATTCTTGCGTTTAGCATAGGAAAATAGCTTGCCGCTAGGTGTAGCCGCACCAACTTCCAAACTATCTCCTAAGTCCTTAATATAATCAAATGCTTTGCTTAAAACGCAGAGATTCTTAGCATTTGGAGCAATCAATAGATTGTTTGCCTTGCCGATGATTTGCGGGGAAGCCTGCTCCAAGAGAGCAATATAATCTTGGGGCGATTCTATATAATTTAATGCAAGCCGTGTGCCAATCCGCACGCTCGTATAACACGAAAAATCTACAATTTTTTGAAACATTGGAATCTAAAAAAGAAAGCTTGGCATTAGATTAAAGATTCTTGTCGTAAAGTCCATTAGCATATTCAACATCCAAGGCATTGTAAAGATAATCACAACAATCACCGCTAGAATCTTTGGCACAAAAGTAAGCGTCATCTCATTAATTTGCGTCGTGGCTTGAAAAATACTAATCATCAAGCCCACTACCAACCCGACAAGCAACATCGGGAGAGAAAGGGTAAGCGTAATTTTATAAGTCTCAATCGCCAAAGCCATTAATTGCGATTCCACAATTCTCTCCTAAAAATAATCCAATTAAAAATTGCCAAAGGGAACTCACACCCTCAAACACCAACGCAAAAAACTTCGCAAGATGGACGCCAATAACTTCAAACACTATTTTTGTTGCATTGTAAATTTGCAAAATCTCTTCTTTGGCAAAAATGCCATATAGTTTTTCGTTTTTAAAATACATCGGGCAGAGATAAAAGAATAAACACAGCGCAAAATATCCACAAAGGGATTTTACTAATAATAAATTACGATGGCGAGGGCAAAAAACTAGAATCCAAGAATGAAATATTTTACCGCCGATAAACTTCCAATAAAGCTTATTACAGCCTATGCCTATGCCAACGATACATATAAAGATAAAAATAATGGCAACAAAGGGCATAAAAGTGATTAAATCCCAAAAATTACCAAAGTCAAACAAACCCTTTGCATTGTAAATAGATGGATTCAAATAAAGAATATTGCCATCTTTAAAAGTAAAAGATTTTTGACTTGAATAAAAGATTCCAACCCTATTAAGAATAACCATAAAAACAGAAACAAAAAATGCTAAAACAAACCAATTTACTTGCGAGATACGATTAATGCGAGAAATAGCCTTTGGCAATGTTTGTAATGTAGTTTGAATATAGTCTTTGCTAAATGTGCGACCCAACAGCTCATAAGCTTTATTAACGCGATTATCCACCGTATCGTGAGAATTATTTGATGGTTCTAGGTTATCTAATGCCTCTTGCAATGTTTTGCCTTGATGCAACGCATCGTTTGCGATAAGTTCTATATTTTTTTCTGATTTTAAAAATATTCTTAGAGGAATCGCAAATACAAAAGGTGCAAAAGGATTTGCAAAAGTAAATTGCGCACTTTTTACAAGTTTATTCAAATCTGCTTGCAAAATCTTATCTAAGATTCCGCCCGCATCAAATATTTCTGCATCTCTACCATAAAGGATAAAATTATTCTCGCTATCATTTAAGCGAATACTAAAGGTTGCAAATGGCACAGCGGATTCATAGACTTCTTTAATTTGTTTTGTTCTTTCATCGCTTGTTAGTGTAAGTCGCTTGATTGAGCCAAATGAATCCATATTATAAATAAGCGTTTTCTGCAGAGCTTCTTTAATGAAATCTTGCGTGTTTTCTTGCAAGATTAGAGTATAATCCGGCTTTGCATAAAGAAAAATCGTATAAACATCAGTAAGATGACCTTCCCCATCGCAAATCTCGCAAATTACATCACCGCTTCCACGACAAACATTACAAATGTTTTTTCCGCTACCTTGGCAGTCAGAACATCTATTTTTACCACTGCCGCCACAAGCATTACAAGATACTATGCGAGATTCCCCATTAAAGACAAATCGTGTTCGACCGCTTCCATTACAAGAATTACAAGTTTTTTTACCGCTTCCACTGCAACTATGACAACTAACCTTGCCAGCTCCCCCGCAATGATGACAAACTACTTCGCCATCTCCATCGCATTCTTTACAAATATGACTATAATAAAACTTCGGCTCAATTTCTCTAATGTTTTTATCTTTTTTAAAGGTGGCAAATCCGCCATCTTGTATAAGGCTCTTTAGCAAATCAAGGTTTTTACTATCGTTAATTTCAGCCTTTAAATAAATACTCATTTTATTTCTTAAAGACTCTTCGTCTGTAAAGAAAAAATCTCCACTATTACCTTTATGCAAACCTGTGAGTATTTTATATTTAGACTCTATGTCTAATTCATTAATAACTTTAATTTTAAAAAAATACAAAAACTCATTATAGTCCAAAATTTCGTATTCGCTAAAGTCAAATCTAGTTGCGTTTTTTAAAAATTCATCTACAACGCTCTTACAACTTTGTTTATAATCTTGCGTCATTTATAAGAATCCCAAACCATAGTAGCCTTGCCGTCCTTTTCCTCCACAGCTGCCATTCCCATAATATTATAACCGCAATCCACATAATGAATCTCGCCTGTAACCGCGCTTGCAAGAGGGGATAGGAGATACATTGCAGAGTTGCCTACTTCCTCTATTGTTACATTTCTATGCAATGGTGAATTTGCCTCATTCCATTTTAAGATGAAGCGAAAATCTCCGATTCCACTTGCGGCAAGCGTGCGAATTGGTCCCGCTGAAATCGCATTGACACGGATTCCTTCTTTCCCTAAATCGTGCGCTAGATAACGCACACTAGATTCCAAAGCAGCCTTAGCAACGCCCATTACATTATAATGCGCAACATGCTTGACACTTCCTAGATAGCTTAGTGTAAGAATTGAAGCATTGGGGCTTAGTACAGGTTTAAGTTCGCGGCAAAGCTCAATAAGCGAATAAACTGAAACTTCCATTGCAACATTAAAGGCTTCTTTGCTTGTATCCAAAAAGCTCCCATCTAACGCTTCTTTAGGAGCAAAAGCAACGCTATGCACCAAGAAGTCCAATGTTCCAAAATCTCGCTTGATACTTTCACGCAAAAGCGCAAAATGCTCCTTTTTGCTTACATCTAGCTCATAAACAAACTTGGAATTCCCGATTTCTTCCGCAATGGGAAACACGCGTTTTTGAATTTGTTCATTCATATAGGTTAAGCCGATTGTCGCACCTTGCTCTTTGAGTGCCTTTGTGATTCCATACGCAATAGATTTATTGTTTGCCACACCGACAATCAAGCCCTTTTTTCCTTGCATAATCATTCTTTACTCCTTAAATCAATGGAATTATCTAAAATTTGACAAAAGCTTGAAATCTCCCAACTCGCACTTCCAATAAGCACACCATCTACACCATTTAGGGAGAGAATTTCACGCACATTTTGGGGTTTCACGCTTCCGCCGTACAAAAGCGGAATTTTACCTAATTTTTGCTTTAAGCGTGTGTGAATTTGTGTGATTTCCTCCAAACTTGCACTTACCCCACTGCCAATCGC
The DNA here is from genome assembly GCF_003364315.1 of Helicobacter ganmani. NCBI lineage: Bacteria > Pseudomonadati > Campylobacterota > Epsilonproteobacteria > Campylobacterales > Helicobacteraceae > Helicobacter > Helicobacter ganmani. Next base: position 121,927 of record NZ_NXLS01000003.1, read on the forward strand.
CCAAATCGGCTCATAGGCAACAATTAAATCAGGTGAATTTAAATTAATCCCTTCAAATTCGGATTCCAAAAACTCCAAAACCGCTTCAATACCTTGTTGTTTGATTTCTTGCGACTCCCCAATACAATAACAAATTCTAAATCCCAACTGACTAAAAAACCTAAATTTCTCTGCGCAAAATTCTTGCGATTCCTTTAATATCTCACGCCTCTCACTATGCCCAATCAAAAGTGTTTGAATCCCAAACTCCTCTAATTGCTCCAAACCAATTTCTCCTGTGTAAGAGCCGTTTTTTGTAGGGTAGGCGTTTTGCGCTCCAACCTGAAAACTCTTAAAGCGATTTTCTAAGAGTGCGCTTTGTGGGGGAAAAATCATAATTTGATGTGGAAAGGATTGATTTTGTGTTTGATTTTTTGCAATAAACTTTTCTAAATTCTCGCAAAATTGTAAAGTGCTTTTGCGTGTGTGGTTTGTCTTAAAATTACTTGCAATAATTTTCATAAGATTCCTTTAGTTTTTGGTATTATAGCAAATCTTAAAAACTTTACAATTCTTGTTGAATGCTATAATTTTAACGACAACTTTAAGGAGTTTGAATGAATTTTTTACAAAAAATTCAAGAGAATATTAAGCTCATTTTCACTTGGAATCCTAGCGATAGATTATGGCAAATGCCATTTTTTGCAGGATTAAGTGTTGCAATCGTGCTTTTTATTGCAGCTTTTTTTAATCGTCCTGATTTGGGACTTGTGGCAATCATCGGCACCAATATTTTTCTTTATGTTCCTGACACTCCAATTCACCATAAAATGATTTTATGTATGGCGAGTGCTTTTGGAATTGTTGCTTCCTTTACGCTTGGACTGATTGGACAAGCCTTTCCTGCGCTAATTCCATTCATCGTTTTTCTTGTTACGATGATAGGCGCGCAAGTCGTGCGCTATTTTAGCATTGGCGCGCCAGGATTCTTTTTCTTTACCTTTGCGATGATTCTTGGCACTTATATTCCTTTTGAAGTCAAAGACTATCCTTTTGCTATTGGGCTTGTCGCACTTGGAACAATGGTAGCCAATGTGATGGTTTTGCTGTATTCTTTAAGTGTAATTTACCTCTTCAAACATCCTCCAAAACCAACTCCAAAAATCGGAGAATTTGGCTTTGGCGTGATTATTATTGACCCTATTATCATTGCGTTTTTTGTCAGTGCCTCTATGATTTTCCAAAACTTTTTGGAATTAGAAAGAGGCTATTGGGTGGGGGTAAGTTGTGCTGCTATCTTAACAGCAGTTACTTTTAAACAGATTTGGATTAAACAGACACAAAGAATCTTGGGCACGATTCTAGGCGTAAGCTTCGCTTATTTCTTATTGCACTTTAGTTTCAGCCCAATTCAATTTGCGCTTTTGATGATGACATTAATGTTTTTTGCGGAATTAACAACAGTTAGGAATTATGCTTTAGCAATGGTATTTTTAACCCCTTATTCCACTTATTTGGCAGAAGTTGCAAGCTTTATGAATTATGACCCAGATTTGATTATCAAGGCAAGAATCCTAGATATTACAATTGGTAGTTTATTTGGGCTTTTGGGCGGTGCAGTAATGCATTGGAGACCTTTGCGAAAAATGCTAGAAAGAATCTTACGCAAAATCGTTTTTCGGTGGGCAGGAGAAGATTAAAAACATAAAGCAATTTGCACTTCAAACCAATTGCTACGAATCCTTAAGGATTCCATCAAAAGCAATCATTAACATTAGGGAATTGCGTGAAGCTGCTGATAAACTTCCGCGCTTTTAGCTTCAAATTTTTGACAATATGTTTGTAATTGTTCTTGATTCTCTGTAAAATTACCGAGTTTAATAAACTCTAAAAACTCTTGGATACTTTCATCAAAATCAAAGATTTTTTGGCAAATGCTCTTATCTATCAAAGATTTTTCTCCAATATCACATTGTGAAGCCATCTGTGGAATCTCATTTGTAATCACAGCGGAATAGGAGGCAAATTTTTTCAAAATACAATCCAACTCTAGCAATGCAATATAAGAAGTCTTATTGGTATGTGAAATAGAATCTAGTAAAGAAGCCGCTTGTTTATCCATTGCGCCAAAAGTCTCATTGAATGAAATCATCAATTCATTGGAATCATTTGTAATGGTATCAATCTCTTTAACATAGCCTGAAATCTCGTCCATTTCTTGGTTGATTACCTGTGTGGTAGAGGAGATTTCTGACGCGGTTTTCGTGGCGCGCTCTGCTAGTTTTCGGACTTCATCAGCAACGACTGCAAATCCTCTTCCGTGTTCTCCTGCTCTTGCTGCTTCAATTGCGGCATTAAGGGCGAGTAAATTAGTTTGGTCAGTAATCTCCTTAATCAAAGAAACAAATGCATCAATTTCTTTAATTCGTTTTGTGAAACACTCAAAGGATTGTGAAGTTTGCGACATCATAGAGGAGAGGTTGGAAAAATTATTCACAATCACTTGGACATTCTGCATTCCTTGATTGGAAGATTGAGAAATCGTTTTCGCCTCTTCAGAAGTTTCATTCATTACCGAAATTACAACATTTAGATTTGTAGAAATTGAATTTAAATCTTTCTTCAAACTCACTGCGCTTTGTTTAGAAATCTGATTCACGATTAAACCTCTTGCGCCCAATTTATCTGCTTCTTCAACCGCATAAGAGGCTTTATTAATCAGCTGTCCCACATAAGAAAAAGCTCCTTTTAGGCTTGCAGAATTTAATTTTCTGTAATATTGTTTTTTGCTTGCGGCAGTAATAACGGAAGACCCCCCTCTAACAAAGGCTTCCACTTGGTCAGCCAAATCATTAAATGCCCACGACAGATTGCCCAAAGCACCATTATCTTGAATATTTGTAATTCTTGCTTCTAGGTTTCCATTGGCAAGCTGTGAAACACAATGGGTAATTTCTTGAATATACTTATCTCGTCTATTTCCAGCTATTAGCGTCAATGAGCAAGTCAAAATACCTAGACAAAAAGCTCCAAATTCTAGCAAAATATGAATATCTAAAATTTCAATAATAAATAAACAAACAAAAATGGCAATAAAACAATAATTAAAAACCCTAGAATATCTATAAAGTTGATACGAATTCTTCATAATTGACTCCTTTTTGTGCTAGAATCTGCTCCAATCTCTCTTGGCTTTTTTCAATCCCTTCTCTTTGTTCAACTTCCAATAATTCCTTATAGAGTGCATTAATGGTTTTTTTTGCCTGTTCTGTTGGCTTTAGCCGAATAGAATGATAACCGACAATCTCTCCTTTGCCATTAAAAGAGGGAGTTACATAAGCTTTCACCCAATAATATGAACCATCTTTAGAAAGATTCTTTACATAAGCTATGATTTCTTTTCTTTGTTGTATAAAACTCCATAGAAATTTAAAAATAACTTTTGGCATATCGGGGTGGCGCACGATATTATGTGGTTTGCCCAAAAGCTCTTTCTCTGCATAACCTGAAAGTTCAATAAAGATTCTATTGCCATAAAGGATTCGTCCCTTTAAATCTGTTTTGGAAACAATAATTTCATTCTCATTGAACTGTCTCTCTTTCTGAATGGGTTTTGGTTTGCTCATTGCTTATCCTTAAAAATAAGAAAAATAATTAAAACTTTCACTCTATGTCATAAATTTATCTTTTCCTAATCGTCCTAGCCACATAAGACTCTTGAGATAATGTTAAGAATAGTATTATATATTTAGTTAATGAATGGTTAATAAAGCGTTAAGATGAGTAGCAAACCCTAAAAATAGGTTTTTAACACTTTAATATTAGAAATGTTGAATAATTCTTGATAAGAATAAAAAGGGAAGAGAAAATAAAATAATCTCTCCCTCACAATAGATAGAATCCCAAAAAGGGAAAAATCAAAAACTATTTTCTAATTTCTTTGATTCTTGCAGATTTACCACTTCTTGCGCGAAGATAATAAAGTTTTGCGCGTCTAACACGACCAATTTTAAGCACTTTAATGCTTTCAATACTTTCAGAATAGATAGGAAAGATTCTTTCTACTCCTACACCATTTGCACCGATTTTGCGAATCGTAAAAGTCTTGCCTGTCCCTGTGCCACGAAGTGAGATACAAACTCCTTCAAAATTTTGGATTCTTGTTTTATCTCCTTCAGAAATTTTAATCCCAACTCTTAATGTATCGCCTGCCTTAAATTGCGGAATCTCTTTTCCTGCAATTTGCGCGTCTTCAAAATGCTGAATATATTTATTTCTCATCTTTTAGCCTTTGTTTGTAGCGAATATAGAGGTCTAACCTATGGAATCTAGTTTTTGCCTCTGACGCTTTTAATTTTAAGCTGTGGATTCTAGCGTGATTTCCCTTTGAATACTCTGAAGGAATCAATAAATTTTTAAAATTATGTGGTTTGGTAAAATTTGGGGATTCTAACAAAAACTCCTCATAGCTTTCTCCTTGCAAGGAATCGCTATTGCCAAGCACTCCCTCTACCTGTCTTGAAATGCTATCGCACAAACAAAGTGCGGCAATCTCTCCACCGGTTAAAATAAAATCTCCAATACTAAAAACCTCATCGGCATACAATTCAATCAAGCGTTCATCAAAACCCTCATATCGCCCACAAACTAAGGTAATATGAGACTTTTTGCTCAAACATTTTGCGTCATTTTGTGAAAAGAGTTTCGCACAAGGTGTAAGAAAAATAATGTGCGTTTTGGGATTCTTTTTTTTTACAAAATCTAGCGCATTACTTAAAGCCAATGGCTCTAGTACAAGCCCAGCACCACCACCTACTTGATAATCGTCGGTCTTTGCAAAACGATGAGGGCTGAAATCTCTAGGATTAACAAAATCTACGCCAATTAACCCTTGCTCTATCGCCCGATGAAGAATAGAATCACTAAAATAGGATTCTATCAAATGGGGAAATAAAGTAACGATAGAGAATCGCATTAACTATTTTCTAATATTTCTTTGCAAAATTGTGTGCAAATGATTTTTGGGTCAGTGCTGGTGCTTTTCTTGTATTCCTTTTTGGAATGGATTGTGGAATCTTTTTTGGATTCCACTCCCAAAATATAGCGCGCATTATAAGGAATCAAAAAATTCTTAGGAAAATTCTGTGCAATAAGTGCAAAATCAGTTTTCACAAACAAATAATCCTGCCCACAAAAGCGTTCAATCTCACTTACTATACCCAAAATCTCGCCATTTTCTACAATTTCACCCCCTACAAGCTCAAACCAAAAAAATTCGTTTTCTTTGAGTTTGCACTGCTGCTTGCATTGCTCTTGCGTAGTATAAAGCACAAGATTGACAATTTGCTTCGCCGCTTCTTTAGAATCAATTTCAGTAAATTTTGCTATGGAACGTTTTGCTTGATAAGATTCAAGCGTTAAATTGCCAAATTGCGATAAATAGACATTGCCACTCTGTAGGGATTCGGGAAAATCACTTAGCAAATGCAAAAACACCTCACCTTTGAATCCTATGGAGCGACCGATTTTCGCGACACTTACCCAATCTTTTTGGACGCTCTTACCAAACATTCCTAAGCTTCAGTAGTTTGTGGTTTCACGATAATGCGATAAGAATTGCCATCTTTTGCTTTAATGCCAGAAACAAAAGTTTTAATTGCGCCAATCATTTTACCATCTTTGCCAATCAAGCGTCCTGCATCTTGTGAGGAAGAGAGAATTTCAATTTCATAAAAATTCGTATCAAGCTCTGTTTTGATAATACGAATTTTGTTGGGTTCTGTAACAATTTTTTTTACATAGGCTTCTATAAAATCTTCTACCATATGCTGCCTGCGTTTGATTATTTGGTAATCGCTTTTACTCTTTCGCTCATTTTTGCGCCAACGCCTGTCCAATATTTCAATCTTTCTGCATCATATTTCACCACAGAAGGCTCCGCAAGAGGATTATAATATCCGATAGATTCAATCCAACCTCCATCGCGTCTTTTTCTGCTATCAGTTACAATGATTCTATAAAAAGGCTTTTTCTTTCGTCCCATTTTTGTTAAGCGGATAACGGTTGCCAAAATATGCTCCTTAAATAATCTTAAATTCAACAGACAAATCTGCATAAAGGCGGAATTTTATCTAAAAGCAAGTAATGTTTTCCTTAAAGTGCTATGTATTCTCGCAAGGACGATGTGGCACACTCTATTTTTGTTGTTGCAAGAGGTTCACTAGAATCTCGTGGCAATCTATTCATCTTAACATAAGCCTACCACTAGACAAAGTTCAAACGCCGACAAAATGCAGATTATCTCCTAAGTTGCCCCATTTTTGCGTCTTTCATTAGGCTCATCAAATCTCCCATTCCACCTTTATTAGAAAATTTCTTTGCCATTTTTGCTGCATTTTCAAACTGCTTCAAAAAGCGATTCACATCACTAACATCAATCCCTGCGCCCATTGCAATGCGCTTCTTGCGACTGCCATTGAGCAAATCCGGATTCTCGCGCTCTTTTGGCGTCATTGAAAAAACCATTGCGCGGATTTGTTTCATCTCTTTAGAATTGTCTAAATCCACATCTTTAAGCGCACTTGCCATATTACCTAAACCGGGCAACATTGAGAGAATCGACTGCATAGAACCAATTTTTTTGATATTATCCAACTGCGCAATGAAGTCATTAAAATTAAATTTGCCCTTTTTAATTTTCTTAGAAATGTCTTTTGCCTCTTTCTCGCTAATTACGGCAGCAGTTTTTTCAGCCAAAGAGTGAATATCCCCTGCCCCCATTAACCGCCCTACAATGCGTTCAGGAATAAAAACCTCTAAATCCGCAACTTTCTCACCCACACCAATAAAGCGCAATGGAATCCCAAGCTGATGCGCAATAGAAAGTGCAATTCCACCTTTGCTATCTCCATCAAATTTGCTTAAAACTACTCCGCTTAAGTTCATTTTCTGATGAAAGATTCCAGCACTCTTGACACCATCTTGCCCGCTTAAACTATCCACCACATAAAAGACTTCATTAGGATTAATCGCAGCTTTAATACCTTGCAACTCCTGCATTAAGGCTTCATCAACCGCCAATCGCCCGGCAGTATCCACAAGCAACACATCATAAAGCCCCTCAACTGCCTTTTGCTTAGCTTGTATTGCAATTTCTATGGGGGTTTTCCCCTCCAAATGAAAAAAATCCACTTCCACTTGCAAGGCTAATTGTCGCAACTGCTCCACCGCGGCTAGTCTCTGCAAATCACAAGCTGCAAGCAAAACTTTCTTTTGTTTGCCCTTGAGATAATTAGCAAGTTTTGCGGTTGTTGTTGTTTTCCCGCTTCCTTGTAAGCCCGCCATTAATACGATTGTTGGGGGCTTGGGCGCAAAAATAAACCCATAATTACCCGGTGCAGTAAGAATCGTATTTAGTGATTCTTTTAATGCGCTTAAAAAATTCTCTTTTCCTATTCCTGCAAGCTTTGTTTTCTTCTCAATTTCACCCAAAAGTTCTTTTAAAACCTTATAATGCACATCGGATTTTAACAAAGACTTTTTGAGCTCATCTAATGCGCGCTTTAACGCCTTTTCATCATCTTGGAATCGGATTTTATTAATTGCACTTTGGAAACTTTCTGTAATAACACCAAACAACTTAATAGCCTTGTATTTGTAATTTTAAAGATAAAAAGCGTGATTCTACATTAGATTTGCTTAAAATATTCATATCTTTAAACATTGTCAAATCAAGCGGATTTGCCTAAAATCTAAAACTTCTTTCGCTCCATATCTTGAGTGATTTCATTTGCGATTTCATCTATGTATTGTGCAACCATTTCTGTTTTATTCGCTATTTCTTGATTATTCTCTGCTATGCTATTGAGATGTGAAATTGTCTCATTGATTTGCTCTACGCCCTTTGTCTGCTCCTTTACCGATTCGCCCATATCGTTAATGCCCTGCACTAGCACATTGACATTTGCGCCAATCTCTCCTAAGCTCTTTTGCGTCCGTTCGGCTAGTTTGCGCACCTCATCAGCCACGACCGCAAAACCTCTTCCGTGTTCTCCTGCTCTTGCTGCTTCAATCGCGGCATTGAGTGCTAAGAGATTCGTCTGCTCGGCTATCTCATTAATGATGCTTACGACATTTTTTATATCCTCTACTTGTCGCGTAATTTCTGAAGTCTTATCATTAATAGACTGCATAGAAATTGTGATATTCTCGGTATTTTCTGAAGAGCGACTTAGACTATTTACTTGATTTTCATTCGCACTCATTAGATGCTGGACACAATCATTTAGAGATTGACTCTGTTCCTTTAAAGAAAGGGACAATTTAGAGGAAACTTCTAGCATATTTTTAACCTCCTCTCCAATGGCATTTAAAGAAACTTCCATATCTCCTTTAGGATTCTCCACATTTGCAGTGAAGTTTAAATTCCTATAATCACTAAAGACTGCTTGTAGCTGATTTAAACTAGAGCCTACTTTGACTTGCAAGACTTGTAGCATTTCATTTAAAGTTTCTTGCAACTCTAACAGCTTTGGATTATTAGGAATCGCATTTAATTTTAGATTCAAATTTCCCTCTTTCATCTCTTTTACCGCAGCAATGACTTGTTGCACCATTGATTCATCTTTTTGCAAGCTTTCATTTGTGCTTTGTATGTTTTTATTAATTAAATTTCCCATACTACCAATCTCATCTTTTGCTAAGATTTTTGCAAAATGTGGAGCCTTGTCTGTCTTGTGGTTTATAAAATCAAAGAAATCCGATAAAAGCTCGCTGAGATTCGCCATTCTATTTGTGATATATTGCTTTGTATAAAGCCAAATCGTTAGAGAAATCACTAGCAACGCTACAATCGCAGAGAAAACAATAATCGTCTCAATCTTGTTTAATGGCTCATAGATAACTTCCTTAGGTGCAACCGTAACAAGTGTCCAAGTCGTGTCAATATCCTCCCAAAGTTGAAAATGCGAGACTCCTGCGTAATTTTCTGTCGCATTTGGTCCAACATATTCTATTGCGGTAGTTCTGCCAGAGTTTAGGAGATTTAGGAGCATATCCACACTACTATGATTGTTTTTCTCTATGAGTTTTTTCCCTACCAGCGAGGAATCAGGGTGGATTAGGATAATGCCATTTTGAGAGAGTAGAAACTTCCTATCTCCCTTAAAAGCTGAACGTTTAGGGTCTAGGACGACTTTAGAGATTTGTTGCAAGTCCATTATGATTCCAATTACACCAATAACCTTATTATTTTTATCAAAAATAGGCGCGGAGATATTAGAACCAAACACAACCAGATTATCAATGTCAAACTTTCTAGGATCATCAAAAGAGATTTTTTTTGTCTCTAGCGCGTTTTTAACCGAAGGCAAATGGATAATGTCCTCATCGGCTGAAAGTATATTTACCCCATCGTTGCGCTCTCTATCAATATCCATTAATATCATAAATTCACCATTTGGCAACAAAAAGTCTGTCGTGGATTCCGCAACCGACTTCTTACTATAAATAGACTGCCCGGGAATATAAAGATAAGCAAAAGATGCCCATTCATTATCTAAAATCATATGCATAACGACATCTTTTAGCAAATCCCGACTTACGATTCCATCACTATCGTTTGCAATGATAGATGAGGTAATACCCTCTGCGGTCTCTAATGCCATAAAAGATTGTTGAATCGCACCCTCTAAGCGATTGATTGCCCTTGAGTTTGCGCTCACTAGTAGCTTGTGGGCTTCGCTTTGCAAAACTTTAGCAGATTCATAACTAATAACAAAAGTCAATGTCCCCATAACAAGCAAAACAATAAAACTCGTAATCAATGTGATTTTCGTCCCTAGTCTTAGACTCTTAAACATAAGAATATCCTTTTAAAAATTTAGTTATGCAAATTTTACTCGTGCTTTATTAAGTTTATTTCAAAAATATGTGAAGTTTTTGTTAAGATAATTTTAACTTTTTCTTAAAGTTAAGTTTAATTTTAGAATTTTATATTTTATAAAATATTTGTCATTATTTACCATTGATTATTTTTTATGGACTATAATTTCAGAGTTTAAATTTTAATTTCAAAAGGATTTTCAATGAAAAAATTTCTCTGTTCTCTTAGTTTAGCAGCGGCTCTTAGTCTCCCAGCACTTGCAGCTCCCTATGCACTTGATTCTGCAAACTCAAAAATAGATTTTCAAGTCTCCCACCTTAAACTAACACAAGTAGATGGTAAATTCAACAAATTTAGTGCAACAATTGATTACGACCAAGCTTCTAGCACTTTAAAAATCTTAGAGGGTGTTGTAGATATAACTTCAGTGGATACTGCAAACCCCAAAAGAGACGCGCATTTGCAAGCAGAGGATATGTTTGATGCCAAAAAATATCCTAATATGACTTTCAAAATGACAAAATTTGAAGCAGGCAAGATTTATGGCGATTTAACCATTCGCTCCACAACAAAACCCATTGTGCTTGATGCAACAATCCAGCCCAATGGCAAAGAGCTAACAATCAATGCCACAACCAAGATTCTAAGAAGTGATTTTGATGTCTCTTGGCACAATATTTTCAAAGATAATGCTGTGGGTGATGAAGTAAAAATTACTTTAAACCTTAAAGCAAACGCAAAATAACCACACAACTACCCTAATAAAACACAATGACAAAACCTCTTGTCATTGTGAGATTCTACAAGAATCAACAATCCCCACAAATACTTAATGTGTCTTTAAAAAAAATATTGTAAGATTAGCTTTTATCTTTGAATATAAGGATTTTCAATGAAAAAGACTTTTGTAACCCTCTATTTGGCGTGCGGAATCTTTGCTAGCAATCTTTTAGCAGGAGAAGTAAAAATCGGTGTCGTTTTGCCTGCAAGTGGTGCAGTAGGTGGATTTGGAGAGCTTGGAAAACGCGGAATTGACTTAGCTTACAAGGCACAAAGCAAAACTAAAAATGGTGAAGAGATTAAAATTATTTTTATTGACAATAAGAGCGATAAAATAGAATCCGCAAATGCAATGCAAAAACTCGTTTCAAGCGACAAAGTCAGCGTTGTTATTGGTCCTATGATTTCCACCAATGCACTTGCAATGACAAAAATTGCAGACGATAGCAAAACGCCTTTAATTGCTCCTGTGGCGACTAATGACCGCGTAACTAAGGGCAAAAACTTCGTTTCTCGCGTCTCTTTTGCAGATAGCTTTCAAGGGTTAATTGCAGCAAACTTGGCTTTCAAAGATTTAGGTGCAAAAAAGGCAGCTATTTTGTTTGATAATAGCAGTGATTACTCTATCGGACTTACACGTGCTTTTAGAAATCAATTTAAAACTTTAGGCGGCGAAATCATCATTGAAGCCAACGCTCAAGCAGGGACTAAAGACTTCAAAGCGCAAATTTCAAGCATTAAGGCAAAGAATCCCGATGTTCTTTATTTGCCAATCTATTATAACGAGGGCGCACTGATTGCGGTTCAAGCCAAGCAATTAGGATTAAATGTCCCGACTATTGGGGGAGATGGCTTAGTTTCAAACAAAATTTTCTTTGATGTTGCCAAAGAAGCAGGGGAAGGCTATATGGTAACGGATTATTATTCTACAAACTCCAAACAAACCCCCAAAGGCGAGAAATTCATCAAGGATTACAAAAAAACCTACAATGAACCTGTAAGCTCTTTTAGTATTATGCTTGCGGATGCTTATGGGATTGCTGTAGCTGCGATTGAACAATGCGGTGCGGAGAATCGCGAATGTATTAATGATAAAATCCGCAATGTCGAAGATTATGATGGCATAAGTGGTAAATTCTCTTTGAAAAATGGCGAATCTATCCGCAGTGCGGTGATTAATCAAGTGCAAGGTGGTAACTTAGTTTATAAAACCACGATTGAACCATAAAAACTTTTAAGATTCTGTAAATTTTAAGGTTTAGAGTTTGGACTTTTTGACTTTTTTTCAGCAATGTATTAATGGCTTAAGCTTGGGCAGTATGTATGCACTCATCGCGATTGGCTATACAATGGTTTATGGCTGTTTGCGCCTCATTAACTTCGCCCACGCAGATATTATGATGGTGGGAGCATTTCTCGTTTTTTTTGCCATTAGCTCCTTTGATTTACCTTTTTATGCTGCTGCGATTCTATCTATTGCCTTGTGTGGAATCCTAGGTGTAATGATTGACAAGATTGCCTACACACCTTTACGCAATGCGCCTAGAATCTCTATGCTGATTACCGCCATTGGCGTGAGTTTTTTTTTGGAAAATCTTTTTAATGTCCTCTTTGGCTCTACACCTAGATTCTTTAATGCTCCAGCATTTTTCTCGCAATCTTTGGATATTTTTGGTATCAGTTTAACCATTATTACATTAATAATTCCATTGGTTACGCTTTTACTTTTGGGAGGACTTTTGCGTTTTCTCTATCACACAAAGCAAGGAATGGCGATTCGCGCAAGTGCATTTGATATTAACACCGTGCGCTTAATGGGAATCAATGTAAATCACATCATCGCCATTGTTTTTGCGATTGGTAGCACTTTAGCAGGAATCGGGGGGATTTTTTATGCAATTTCTTATCCCACGATTGACCCGCTTATGGGCGTGTTAATTGGCTTAAAAGCCTTTGCTGCTGCGGTTTTAGGTGGAATCGGAAGTGTAGGCGGCGCAGTGCTTGGAGGCTTTATCTTGGGCTTTACAGAAGTTATGGCGGTAGCACTTTTCCCAGACCTTGGAGGATACAAGGACGCTTTCGCATTTCTTTTCCTCATTCTTGTATTGCTATTTCGTCCCGTCGGCATTATGGGCGATTGGCGTTTAGAAAAAAGTCGTTTTTAGGTTGCAAAATGTTTAAGAAACTTTACACAAATAGCCCAACAACTGCGACTTTGGGATTCCATTGCAGCATTTATGTGTTAGTTATTTGCGTGCTTTTTGCTTCACAAAGCTTGTTGGGAGATTATGCCTTAAGAATCTTTAACAATATTCTTATTTTTATAATTCTAGCGGTGAGTTACAATCTGATTAATGGCGTAACAGGGCAGCTTTCTTTAGAGCCAAATGGGTTTGTTGCGATTGGTGCATATATCACCGCATTAATGTTGTTAGATTCGGATTTAAAATGGGAAATGTTTCAGTTAGCAGACCCTCACCCTTTTATCTTGAGTATGTATAGTGAGTTATTGCCCGCTCTGTTTTGCAGTGGAATCGTAGCAGCTATCCTTGCGGTTCTGCTTTCTTTTCCTGTATTTCGTGTGCGTGGGGATTATTTAGCGATTGTAACACTTGGCTTTGGTTTTATTATCAAAATCCTAGCAATCAATAATCCAGAATGGACAAACGGCGCAATTGGCTTAAATGAGATTCCAAACAATCACGATTCCATTGTCGGTGCGATAGAAAAACTACTTTTAAGCCTTAGCACAAACGATTCACCCTTGCAGGAATTCTTTAATTTCCTTTATATCCACGCCTTTGGTAATGGAGCAAACATCACAGTCTTTTTTTGGAGTGGAATCTTTGCCACCGCTTCAGTAATTTTAATCCTGCAAATCGTCTATTCTAAATATGGACGCGCAATGAAAGCAGTCCGAGACGATGAAGATGCTGCAATTGCAATGGGAATTAACACTTTCAAAATCAAAACTTTTGCTTTCTCCACAAGTGCATTTCTAGAAGGCATTGGAGGCGGATTAATGGCGGTTTGGCTCACTACGATTGACCCAAAAATCTTTGGGTTTGAGCTTACATTTCAGCTTTTAATCATCATTGTGCTTGGGGGTTTAGGAAGCACGAGTGGAGCGATTTTGGGAGCGATTTTGGTTATCGGTGGGGGAGAATGGCTTAGATTTCTAGACCAGCCTTTAGTCTTTTTTGGAAATGATTTTGGTTCTTATCCGGGACTTAGAATGGTGTTTTTCTCACTCATCTTGCTTGTGATTATGCTTTTTGCTAGAGAGGGCATTATGGGCAAACGCGAAGTTTGGGATTTGAATCCTACCAAACTAAGATTGTTTAAAAAGGCGCAATAATGGCAATTTTGGAACTAGAAAATGTCAGTATTGCCTTTGGGGGATTAAAGGCGATTGATAATGTAAGCTTTAGTGTGCAACAAGGACAAATTTTTGGATTAATTGGTCCAAATGGAGCAGGCAAAACAACAATGTTTAACATTATTACTGCAAATTATAAGCCAAATAGCGGAAAAGTTCATTTTTTGGGCAAAAATATCTCTAAATATAAGCCAAATACAATTGTGCATTTAGGAATTGCGCGCACTTTTCAAAACATTCGGCTCTTTAATTCTATGAGTGTGTTAGATAATGTCCTCATTGGTTTGCACAATGAAGCAAAATATAGCTTTCTTGAAGCTGCTTTTCGCATAGGAAGATATTTTAAAGAGGAAAAACGCATTAAGGAAAAAGCTCGGTGGATTTTGGATTATATTGGATTAGGCAACCAATGGAATACCAATGCAAACGCGTTGAGCTATGGAAATAGTCGTAAAGTAGAAATCGCAAGAGCTTTAGCAACCAATCCAAAACTTTTGTTATTAGATGAACCAGCCGCGGGAATGAATCCCAAAGAGACGCAAGAGCTTTGCGAATTGATTTTAAAAATGCAAAAAGACTTTGATTTAAGCATTTTGTTAATTGAGCACGATATGCCCTTTGTCAATCAACTTTGTGAGCAAGTTTTGGTGCTAGACTATGGCAAAAAACTCTTCAGCGGCACGCCCAACGAAGCCATTAACAACCCCGAAGTGATTGCAGCTTATCTAGGAGACTTCTATGCTTCAAATTGAGAATCTACAAGTGCATTATGGCTTGATTTCGGGCTTAAAGGGCATTAACTTCCATATTGAAGAACACGAGATTATTACTTTAATCGGAAGTAATGGCGCAGGTAAAACCTCAACCCTTAATGGAATCGTGCATAGTGTCAAAACAAAAGGCAAAGTCCGATTCTTTGGCGCAAATATCTCCAAGATTCCAACACACAAAATTATCCAACGCGGAATCGCGCTTGTGCCAGAGGGAAGGCGCGTTTTTACCAATCTTAGCGTAGATGAAAATTTGCGTATGGGAGCGTATCATAATGATGAAAACTTTGAAGTAATGCGCGAAAAAATGTATCGGCTTTTCCCTCGCCTAAAGGAGCGTTACAAACAAATGGCAGGCACAATGAGCGGGGGTGAGCAACAAATGCTCGCCATTGCAAGAGCTTTAATGAGTGAGCCAAAGTTACTTATGCTTGATGAACCAAGTCTCGGGCTTGCACCCAAAGTCGTAGGAGAGCTTTTTGAGATTCTTTTAAACTTGCGCGAAAATGGCATTACGATTCTGCTTGTAGAACAAAATGCCTTTGCTGCACTCAAAGTCGCCAATCGTGCGTATGTGCTAGAAAATGGCAAAATTGTAATGGAGGATTTTGCAAAGAATCTTTTAGAAAATCAAGAGATTAAAAAACGATATTTAGGCGGATAATAAGGAATTACAATCAAAAATCTTGCGATTCCACTAGACTAGAATTAAACCTTGAGATTTTGCAACATTGCGCTTAAAGATTCTGCCGCTTGTGTTTTGCGCTTTTCAAAATGCGCTGGGCTTTCTGTCTCTCCCATATATAAGCCTCTTTGAATAGCAGTTTCAGATTCCAAAACTCCTAGCACATTTTCTAACATTTCTTTTTGTTCAGTCCTAGAAGCATTTGCAAAATTTTGATTCCAACTTACATTTGCCCTCTGCCAATTCACTTTAAGCGGGTCTGTGTTATGCTCTTTTGCATATTGTTGAATCGCAGAGACAATCTGCGCTGTGCGTACCATTCGCCCCTCCTCACTATCCCAACTCACACCAAATTCACTTAAAAAATCATCAAAATTCGTAAGGCTAGATTTTTGCGATTCTTGATTTTTCTCTGTGCTTTGATTGCTTTGCATAGATAAAAGCACTTCAAAGGAAGTTGCGCTCTCTTGTTGGTTTTGTGTTGTTTGGTAGAAAAGAGGATTTTCTCGCACATAAGAATTTGTATTAACTTGCATAGGAATCCTTATTTAATGTAAATAGAAGTAGATTTAGATACTGCTGCGTAATTTTCTCTTTACCCTCTGTGGTATATTAGAGTTTGTGGGGTTTGCAGTAGAATCTAACTTTACCGCAAACTTTCTATCCGCTCCTTATAATCTCCACCAAAAATATAGCTACCGGCTACAACAATATCTGCCCCAGCTTTTTTAAGAGATTCTATATTTCTATCACATACCCCGCCATCTACTTCAATGAGGCAATTCGGATTGCGCAACTCTATTTTGTCTTTTAAATTTTTAATTTTATCCAACACATTGGGTATAAACTTCTGTCCGCCAAAGCCGGGATTCACACTCATCAACAAAACCATATCTACAAATTCCAACAAATATTCTATGGAATCCAAATTGGTATGAGGATTCAAAACAATTGCAGGTTTAATGCCATATTCGCGGATTTTCTGTGCCAAGCGATTCGCGTGCTTTTCCTCCTCAATATGAAAGGATAGAAATTCGGGCTTAAAGGGTGCAAAAAGTTCTACAAAAAAACTATTATTTTGCACCATTAAATGAATGTCTAGCGGCTTGCTTGCTGCTTTTGCGACAGAATGCACCACTACAGGACCAAGCGTCAGATTTGGCACAAAATGCCCATCCATTACATCAATATGTATAAAATCACAACCTGCTTCACAGATAGCTTTGATTTCGGATTCTAATTTTCCAAAATCTGCAGAAAGGATACTTGGCGCAACAAGCATTAAATCTCCTTAAATCAAAATAAGCTAAAATTGTAGCAAAAAACTATAAATATTGCCCTAAAATAGCCACCAACATAATAAAATTAGGCTATAATATACAAATTTGTTATTTCGGAGATACAAATGAGGACAAACGCAGAATTAATGCGTGATTTAGAATTGATTTTTGCACGAATTCAAAGTGCGAGTTTGCCGATTTATGAAACCCTCAAACAAAGTTTAGGGGAATATGCACAAAGCACCAATGCAACAGGAGATACACAGCTAAAAGCAGACATTCAAGCCGACACGATTCTGCAAAATACTTTCAAAGACTTAAGAATTGTGCATCAGGTTTGCAGTGAAGAGCAAGAACAAGCAATCAAGCTTCACGATAAAGGCATTTATAGTATTGCCTATGACCCTTTAGATGGCTCTTCCTTAATGGGAGCAAATTTGAGCGTGGGAAGTATTTTTGGAATCTACCATGGAGATTTCCTGCCCCAAAATCTCGTTGCAAGTGCATATATTCTCTATGGTATGGTAGTTGGAATCGGATTTGCCTCTATCCTCAAAGAAGGCGTAGATTACTTTGTCTATAATGGAAAAACATTTGATTTACAAAAATGCTTCAAACTTTCACACAAAGGCAAATTAAATGCAACAGGTGGCACACAGAAAAATTGGAGTCTTTCACATAAGGCAAAGATAGAATCTCTCTTTAACGCTGGTTATCGTTTGCGGTATAGTGGCGGAATGGTTCCTGATTTGCATCATATTTTGGTTAAAGGTGGCGGGATTTTCTCTTATCCTAGCACGAGTGATGCACCACAAGGCAAACTTAGAATGCTTTTTGAAGTTTTTCCCTTCGCCTTTATCTTTGAAAGAGCGGGTGGTGGAGCGGTTTGCATAAGTGAAAATGCGCACAACATAACAGAGGTAAAACGACTTTTGGAATTAACACCAAAACATTTACACGATACAACACCTTGCTTTTTTGGTAGCTTGGAGGAAATAGAATTTGTCAGCAAATGAAATAGAATCTGCACTCAAAGAAATAAAAGACTGCCAAGCAAGCCACAATACGGCAAGCTGTATGTTTTGCAAAAGTGTGGCAGATTGTGCTAAAAAAAATAATTTTGACCAAAAAATGCAAAATAATCTCACGCAACAACTTACTGCGCTTCAATCCTGCCAAGAAAACAAGGGATTCTCTAGTTGTTTAAATTGCGCAGAATTATTAGAATGCTCCGTGCGAAATGGATATGTAGCTGCAGTTTATTTGAGTATGAATAAAGGAAATGGAGGCAGTTTTGAGTTCTAAATTTTATATCACATCGCCAATTTATTATGTCAATGATATTCCCCACATTGGACACGCTTATACAACCATCATTGTGGATACACTTGCGCGTTTTGCTAGACTTAAAGGCAAAGAAGTTTATTGCCTCACAGGCACAGATGAACACGGACAAAAGATTGAACAATCTGCTCAAAAAAAAGGGAAAAGTCCGAAAGAATATGTAGATGAGATTTCGCGAAACTTCAAAAATCTTTGGGACGAATTTGGAATCAGTTACGACCATTTTATCCGTACAACAGATGATTACCACATCAAAACTGCCCAAATGGCTTTTTTAAAAATGTTTGAAAAAGGGGATATTTATAAAGGCAAATATGAGGGACATTATTGCATTTCTTGTGAATCCTTTTTTACAAAATTTCAGCTTATAGGCGAAAATTACTGCCCAGATTGTGGTAAAGAAACGACTTTGTTGCAAGAGGAAAGCTATTTCTTCAGGCTTAGTGCGTATCAAGAGAGACTTTTAAAGTTTTATGAACACAATCCAAACTTTATCTTGCCAAAATTTCGTCGCAATGAGGTAATTAACTTTGTAAAAGATGGACTAGAGGATTTGTCCATTACGCGCACAACTTTTGATTGGGGCATTAAACTCCCTCAAAACCTCATTCATCAAGACCACAACAATGCAAAACATGTGATGTATGTATGGCTAGATGCACTGATAAACTATCTAAGCGCACTCGGATTCTATAATGATTTGGAGGATAGAAGAGATTTCTGGGCGGCAAATTATCACATCGTAGGAAAAGACATTTTGCGATTCCACGCAATTTATTGGATTGCGTTTTTAATGAGCCTAGATTTACCTCTACCACACCATATCGCAGCACATGGCTGGTGGACTAAAGAGGGTGCAAAGATGAGCAAAAGTGTCGGCAATGTTGTCAATCCAAAAGAAGTGGTAGAGGCTTATGGATTGGATTGTTTCCGATATTTTGTCTTGCGCGAAGTGCCTTTTGGACAAGATGGGGATTTTTCGCAAAAATCTCTAATGGAGCGAATCAACTCGGATTTAAGCAATGATTTAGGCAATCTACTCAATCGCCTTTTGGGAATGAGTGCAAAATACTTT
Organism: Helicobacter ganmani; assembly: GCF_003364315.1. Lineage (NCBI taxonomy): Bacteria > Pseudomonadati > Campylobacterota > Epsilonproteobacteria > Campylobacterales > Helicobacteraceae > Helicobacter > Helicobacter ganmani. The sequence goes on from NZ_NXLS01000003.1 coordinate 141,102, forward strand.
AATAATGCTTTACAAGTAGATTTGGAAAATCTCAAAAAGCATTATAGCACAGAGTTTTCTCAAATCAATAAAGTCTTAAAAAGCCTAGAAACCTATATGGAAGAAGTGCAGACCAATCGTTACCTAGAAGAAATCTGGACACTCTTTAGTTTAGGAAATGGAATCATCGCAAAAAAAGAGCCATGGAATCTCATTAAAGAGGGCAAAAACGAGGAAGTAGCGGAGTTGCTCATATTCCTTGCTAATCTGTTAATCAAATCCGCACTTTGTCTTTCTCCTTTTATACCAAAGAGTGCCGAATCTATCCTTAGTGTCTTTGGGCTAAAAGCAGAATCACGAAATTATAAGAAGTTTGTCCTTGAGAATGGATTGTTACCACAAATCCAACTTTGTGCGATTCCTGCATTATTCCCAAAAGTAGAAAATATCTTACTAGAAGAAAAAGAAACTAAAAACTCGCAGAATCCCACTACAAATACTCCATTAGAAATCACCAATCCGATTTTAAAAGAGGATTTTTTCAAAATAGAAATCAAAGTAGGCACAATTTTGAGCGCAGAGGAGCTGCCCAAAAGCGAAAAACTTTTAAAACTTCAAGTGGATTTAGGCGAAGCAAGAGCGCGTCAGATTCTAGCAGGCATCAAAGCCCATTATACACCACAAAGCCTCATAGGCAAACAAGTATGCGTGCTTGCCAATCTTAAACCTGCAAAATTAATGGGTGAATTAAGTGAGGGAATGATTCTTGCTGCCAAAGATGAGAAAGGATTAACACTGATTACTCCGCAAAATCTTAAGAAAAATGGGAGTTCAATCAGCTAATAGGAGTGCGCAATGAAAAGAAAGGAAATGCAAATTAGTGTCAATGAAATAGTAGAAATTGCCTTTGGAACTTTATTGAATCAACCAAGCATTTCTTTTTTTAATCAAATCTGTGATGAAGTCAATGAAATCAAACAAGGAGATTTATTCGTAGCAAATCATCTTAAAAAATCTCCTCAAGAAGTCCAAAAAGAGATTGAAGAAGCTGTGCAAAGAGGTGCATTTGGGATTCTCTTTAGTGGTAATATTGCAATGAGCGACCCTGAGGTTGCTTGGATTAGTGTGGAAGATTTAGAACAATCCCTAATCCGAATTGCACGCCATTATTTGATTGTTGGAAACAAGATTTTATTTCTACTCAATCCTGATGAATATCAAATCGCCTCACAAATCATTATGCCTAAGAAAAATTTAGATTGTTATTGTGGCTCACTTGTCCAACTTGTGCGTTATATTCTGACAAGTGAAGTAGCCTACATTCTGTATTGCAATGCACGCTTAAATTTGGATTCTCTACCCAAAAACCAACAAGAAATCAAACTCCTATCCCAAGACAAAATGGAAGATTCCAATTTACCTTTTGCGATTAACTCCTACTCCCTTTTTGGCATTAAAATCTTTTATAAAACTTTAGATTATGAGATTCCTTTACCAAAACTTTTTATCCAGCCTCTTGCACGTGTAGCGCGATTCTGCGAGGAATATTCCTTAGAAGTACAAATGGGCAATCTAAATGGAATCACAAGCTTCAAACCTTTATATTTAGACGAGCGTGGATTTATTTCCAAACCCGGAGCTACCAATAAAGTCTTACTTGCTTGTATGGACATCAATCTTTACGAACAATATTTAGCATACTTTACTATGTATGCCAAATGGGCGCATTTAATGCTTTTTGTCCCACAAATTTATCAAGAAATTTATGCTCCTTATGCAGAAGTGCGTTGCTTTGAAAATCATCAAGAATTGTTTGAGCAATTAATGCACGAAAAATATAATTTTGCGCTTACTTTGGGTGTCCCAACAGAAAAGTTTGAGGAGCGATTCTCCTATCGCCCCAACGAACAAAACCTCTTTGAATACGCTCATTTGGAGGATATAAAATCGCAAAATCTTGAGGATAAAGGAAACCAATGAGAATTGCTGTACCCGTCTATGATGAAAGCTTAAAAATCTTTGGCAACACAGGACATACCCCCTTTTTTGCTATCTTTGAGCAAAAAGGCGCAGGAATGTTCAAAAAAATTGATTTATTAGAGTTGCGTGAAAATCCACGTGGTAACAAAGAGGCAAGTGAGGGTTGCTCACATAAAGATGAGGAAATGAGCGCAGAGGAACAAATGGCGCACAAACAAGAACACAATATACTCGGTGAAATCATCAAAGATTGTGCAGTGGTGCTTGTCAAAAAAGCTTGTCCCAATACTGCGCGCGTTTTCAACGAAAGAGGAATCAAAGTCTGCAAAGTAGATTCGAATTGCCAAAGTGCGCAAGATTCCTTTAAATTTATCAAACTCTAGCTGCAATAAAAAAGGATATGGAATCTCGCTACTTCGGGATTCCATATAATTGAACTTAATAAAATCTTGCGAACATCACACCACTAAGCTAAAACTTACACGAAAAGTGGTTTGTTGGGATTCTATCTCCACAGGAATTTGAGAGGCTTCCGCTTGTGCGCTCTTTTTGCTTTCTTCTTCCGTGTTTTCCTCTTCACTCTCTGCAAGTTTTTCTTGCATTTCAAGCAGAGGTTTAGTTTGATATTCTAAGGTAATGTCTATTACCCTACCGCACGCGTCAGAATAGATTGTCATTTAATTTTTCCAACTGCAAATACCAAGATATTTACAAGCAGCATTTTGATAAATAGATTGATGATTTGTCTGACAACTATTTGTCCAAGAACAATTTGCAAATAAACTTATAGCTCCCAAACTCACAACAAATAAACTTCCTAAAACAATTTTTTTCATATTCTACTCCTTATTTATGATTCTAGGATTCTTCAATTATAAAAAAAGTAAAATTAATTTTAACTTAATAGATAAAGAGAATCTTAAATGAATACTATTTAAGCTTATCTTTAGCCTATTCGTAACACCTCTCTTGTTTGGATTGCTGCAAGGATTTTCTCACTAGGCTTAGAATAATCCTGACAATAATCACAGGACTTATAAAAGTCTTGCGCATAAAATTCCAAAAATCTATCCGTTTCGTCCATTAAATCAATATAATCCCCCTCAAATTCCTCTAAACCTTTCAAGACAGAGAGGGAGCTTGCTGCTGCACAGACAAATATTGCCCCTTTAGGAGCTAATTCCCCCCCCCCGCCGCCGATGAGAGAAACACAAGAAGCCCTACAAGATAAATAATTTGCAATGATTTGTTCCTTGCTTCTACCCCTTTTGTGGATTCTTTCTAATCTATGCCAAGTGCCTCCTTTTAAAAAAGAAAAAGGAATGCGATATTTTTTAAGATTTTTAAAAATACTTTCTTGTTTAAGGCGAATGTTTGGAACATGCGAATAATCTGAAATAGAAACCTTGCGAATCTTTTTTGATTTTTTCATTCTTTGCAAGATAGGTTCTTTTATATCAATGCTTCCATTGCTTAAGATATCGTAAGTCAAAATTTTCTTTTGGGATTCTATATAATCTAATAATTGCGGCAAATCTTTAAACAAAAAAGGCTCTCCCCCGATTAATCTTAAGCGATTAATGCTAGAAACTTTGGAACACAACTGCTCTAAACTTTCAATAATATTTTCCAAAGTGCCTACATATTGCGCCTTTGGAGTAAAATACTGCATTAAATTACAGCAATGCTCACAACGCAAAGTGCATTTGGTTGTCAAAACAATCTCCACATAAGGAATATCCACGATTCCACGCAACACGCGCTTTTGAAAGTAACTTCTTAAGAAAAACTTACGCATTAAACTTGCATAGGGATAGCTAAACAACCTCTTAATTCCCCTTTTGCCATTTAGATAAGAATGTCTCCAATTAATATTTGGTTCAATATAGCGCGAGACAAACAAGGGATTTTCTAGTAGCTTTTGATAATTTAATGTTTTCATATTTTCTCCTAAATCAAAATATTAATTATACGATATTTTAAGAAAGCGCATTTTTTGCTTCTTTGATAATTCCCTCATCTTTACCCAAATCCACCCAAGCAAACTGCCTACCGCTTTGCATTTCTCCGCTTAACAAATCTCCACTATTGCGATATTCTAAATCCATTTGTGCGATTTCAAAGCCATTTTGCGTTTGGGAGAATCTTGCTAGTCGCTCAGTTTGCTGTTGTTTGGTAAATAAAAAACAATACCCTTTTAAGCCGTTACGACTCACTCTCCCACGCAATTGGTGCAAAGTTGCCAATCCTAACCGCTCCGCCCCTACAATCACAATCGTGCTTAAACTCGGCAAAGAGATTCCAACCTCGACCACCGTCGTAGCAAGCAGAATCTTTCCCCTTTCACGAAACTCCTCCAAAACCTGCTCTTTATTTTTGTCCTTGCCATATGTGCTATAAACACCCTCAAAATTCTTTTTCCAAAACTCTTCACCCTCTTTTAATGCCGTATAATTGGAATTTTTGCTCTCCTCTACCAAAGGATAAACAATAATAATTTGATGTTTTTGCGCAATTTCTTGTCTGATATGCTCCAACAAATCTTTAAAATCGTTTTTATAGATAATACGCGTCGTAATGTCTTTTTTGAAAGGCAAATCTTTGATAAAACTAAAATCCACAAAATTAGATTCTATCATCGCTTGCGTGCGCGGAATCGGCGTCGCAGAAAACTGCAAAATATGTGCGCGTTTGGAATCGCATTCAAACATTCTTTCTAGTGTATTCCTTTGTGCCGTGCCAAAACGATGTTGCTCATCTATCATCACAAGCGCACAATTGCTCAAATCTTGATAAAGCAAGGCGTGTGTCCCGATGATAAAATCGCTTTGCGATAAATCACCCTTTTTGTCGCTTTGCGTTAAGAGCGCAATTTTTAAATGATTTGGCAAAAATTTTTGTGCTTCATCAAAAAGTTGCTTTGCCAAAATGGAAGTGGGTGCCATCAATACGCTGCGATGAGGATAAGCCATCATCACACTTGCTAGAATAACGATTGTTTTACCACAGCCCACATCACCAACAATCACGCGTCTTGCAGATTGATTACTTTGGAGTGAAGCTTGAATCTCACAAATCGCATTTTCTTGTCCTTTGGTAAGCTCAAAAGGCAAAGATTCAATCCAAGATTGTATAGGATTATTTAGCGAAATAAGGCTTAGAAAATGACGTTTTTTTGAGCGCAAAAGACGCATATATTCGTAAATTTCAACAAACTTGATTGCCTCCAAAAATTTACCAAAAAAACTATGGTTTTTTGCAAAATCTTGCACAAATTTTTCGTTCGGGTGATAAATTTTTACAAGAGATTCCAAAACCCACAAAGGCACTTTAGGATAAAATTCTTGTAAGAATCCTAAAGTAATCCCATTTGCAAAATCCCTTGCGCTCTTTTCTTTCATACCTTTAAAGCCAAAATTCAATACGATTTCACCTGTATTTTTTAATACTTTGGGTTGCAATAAGGTATAAAATCCCGCGTTTTTTTGGAGTTTTCCACTGACAATTAACACAGAATCAGGTTTAAAAATGCTCTTATGATAAGGTTTTGGGTGAAAGATTAACAGCTCTATCTCACATTCAAATTTTGGAGCAAAACACAAAATATGCGCTACTTTGAGATTCTTATAATTTCGGACTTCCACTTCCAAAACTATATTTTGATTCACTTCCAAAGATTCGCTCAAAAAAGTGTTTGTATAACCCTTTGGTAAAGAATATAAAACTGCTTCAAAAGGCGTCTTACCAAACTTACTAAAGCCCAAACCTAAGCCCAATCTTAACTATAGCTAATTTTCTGCACTAACAATGGCAAAACTAAGATTCTTAATCTCTTGATGTGATTGAATGTAATCATTGACTTCTTTTAAAGTGAGCTTGGAAATCTCCTCTAACACTTGCTTATTAAAATCCAATGGCAAACCATTATAATAATAAGTAAATGCTGTGCCTAATCTTTGGGAAAGCGTCTCGTTGCGTAAAGGCTCACTTCCTAGTAAATAATCCTTTGCTTCTTGTAATTCTTTGCTTGTGATTCCTTTTTCAACAAATTCCTCTACTACCTGCTGCACGAGACTTTGAGCTTCTTTTTCATTTTTGAGGCTTGTTTGCAAATATCCTTGTGCCGATGCTTGCGTATGTGTTGCGTTTAGTCGCATAACCGCAGAGTAAGCAAGCCCTCTTTTCACGCGCACTTCCTCCAACATACGACTGCCAAACCCACTGCCTCCAAGCACAAATGAAGCAACTTTAATCAATGCAGATTCCTTTTGCAAATTATCAACATTCAAAGGTGCGCCAAAATAAATATAAGCCTGCTGCGTGTCTTTAAGCAGACGTTTGGTTTGCCTTAAATCATTCGCAAAGATAGGCTTAAGTGCCACTGCCTTACCTTGTGGTAATGATTCAAGCGCATTTTCTAATTCTTTTGCAACACTTTCAAATTCCAATTCCCCACCCACAATAAGAATCAGAGAATTTAAATTGATATGCTGCCGATAAAAATTTTCTATTTCCCTTAGAGTAATCTTAGCAATAGAATCCTGCGTACCACTTAGAGGAAACTCCAATGCGCTTCCTTTGAAAAGCATAGATTTCAATATTTTACTTGCCTGATAATCATAATCACTCTCCCGCTCTAAAATTGCTACTAAGGAGTTTTCTTTGACTTTATCCAATGCTTTTTGTGTAAAATTTGGGCTTTGGAGCAGTTCTTTTAAAAGTGCGATTCCATCTTTTTGCATTGCAGTCATTCCACTTAATGTAAAACTCAATGTTTCCAATCCACTTCCCACACTCAACGCAAGGGCTTTTTCCTCTAGTTTTTTAGAAAACTTTGTAACACCTAGCTCCTTTGTCCCCTCATTAAGCAAAGAGCTTACAATATCAGATAGCCCTAAACTTTTGCCATTACTCACTCCGCCTGCACCCTTAAAAACAAGCTGAATATAAAACAAAGGTAGCTGCGTATTTTTTTCATAAATTATAGGAATCTCTACACCTTTTATATGTAACTTTTTCATCTCAAGTGCCATCAAACTTCCTTTCATTATCCAAAGACTAAAAAAAATTATAAAAAACTTTTTCACCTTAAAATTGCTCCAAAATGTTATAAGCCGTGTTGCGCTTGGCTGGAATCTCGCCGATATCACGAATCAAAGAAATCATCTCTGCTTGATTCATAGAATTACTAGCTCCTGCGGCTGCAACAACATTTTCTTCCATCATCGTGCTACCCAAATCGTTTGCCCCAAACAGCAATGCAAGTTGTCCAATATAAGAACCTTGCGTAACCCAACTGCTTTGAATATTTTGAAAATTATCCAAAAAGATTCTGCTACACGCAAGCAATCTCAAATAGCGGTTTGAAGAGGCTTTGTGCAGATGCGGAAATTCCTTTTGCAATGGCGTAAAAGCAGGTTGAAAACTCCATAAAATAAACGCCCTAAAGCCATTGGTTAAATCTTGTAAATCTCGGATTCTTGTCCAATGCTCTATAATATCCTCATCTTTTTCTACACTTCCAAACATCATTGTTGCCGTGCTTTTTATTCCTAGCTTATGGGCTTCCCTATGCACTGCTATCCATTCTTCACTATCTAGTTTCTTAGGAGCAATCACATCACGCACCCTATCACTTAAAATTTCTGCGCCCGCACCGGGTATAGAAGACAAACCGCACTTTTGCAAGCGTGCTAAAACTTCAGTGATTGAGATTTTAGAAATCTTTGCGATATAATTAATCTCAATCGCAGAGAATCCATGCAAGGTGATTTGAGGATATTTTTGCGCAATATGTCGCACCAAATCCTCATACCATTCAATTTTTAGACTCGGATGCACTCCTCCTTGAAAAAGAATCTGTGTGCCACCAATTTCTAACAATTCGTCTATTTTTTTATCAATCTCCTCAAAGCTTAAAATATAGGTTTCGCTCTCATTAATTCTGCGTTTAAAGGCACAAAACTTGCAATCTACCCAACAGATATTGGTATAATTAATGTTTCTATCCACAACAAAAGTCGTGATATTGTCAGAATGCAACTGCTTTTTGATAGCAAACGCACGCTCACCCAATTCCTTAAGAGAGGCATTCTGCATTAAATCCAAAATCTCCTCCTTGCTGATTCGGGGCAATTTAACTTTCACGACAGCATTTACCTCTTGCGAATTCTTAGCAAAAACCTCTCGCATACCTTCAAGATTCTCCATTAGAATCTCTGTCCCATTGTAAATTCAAAAGAGGAAGTATCATCACCCGGCTTATCGTCTAGTGCATGTGGGAAGAGGAAGTTGATTGCCCCAATAGGAGAAATCCATTCAATTCCAACACCAACAGAGCTACGCTTAATATCGTTAATATTTTTTTGCCCTATCATTCCATAATCATAAAAAATAAGGAATCGCATTTGAACGGTTTCAAACATACCATAGCTTAATTCTGCTGTGTTATAAAACATTTGTTTTCCACCGATTCTCAATCCATCTTTATCTCGTGGTGTAATAGAGCGATTCTGGAATCCTCGCACGCTATTAACGCCTCCTAGATAAAATTTCTCATTGATAGGCAAAAAGCCCTCATCTTGAGCATATCCAGCCTTTGCGCGGTATCTGAAAATCAAATCTAAATCCGTCCAATCCTCAATGGAATGGTAAAGGTTGAAAGTTCCATAATACTTGATAAACTCCGCGTCTCCTCCAATGCCTGCAAACTCCGTGCTACCTGTCGCTTTTATTCCGCTTTTTGGGAAAAAATAAGCATCCGTGCTATCATAGCTAAGTCCCGGAATCACGGAGGATTTTATATATTTATCCCCTCCATAATACCTAGTATAAAGGTTGCGAAGATAGGCGTTATCAAAGTTAGAAAGCTTGGTTTCTTGATAAGTATAGCCCAAAGTCAAGTCTAGTTGGTCCCAAATTCTGCGTCCGCCTACGATATTAAAACCTGTCATCGTCTCGGTATAATCATAGTCATCGTATTCCATACGATACACTTCAGTGGCTAAAGAGTAATCACTATCTAGCACAGCGGGATTGTAGAGATTCACACGATAGGAATCTGAAACTTCGCTTTTATCCAAATAAACCCCTGCAGTTAAGCCTGTTCCAAAAATATTGCGGTCTTTAACAGATATACTTCCCATTAACCCATCATAGCTTCCATAACCGATTCCAAAAGTAAATTCCCCTGTTTTACCCTCTTTGACATTCACAAGTAAATTAACGCGCTCCTCATCTATCCGCTCTTCCTCTATCTCTACGCTTTCAAATCCTCCTGTTCGCATAATTGCATTTTTGGATAAAGTAATCTTGCTCATTTCATATTCATCGCCCGGCGCAAGTAAAACATTCCGACGAATCACGCGGTCAAGCGTTCTATTATTTCCCGAAATCAATACATCATTAATATGCACCTTTTTACCCGGCTGCACATAATAAACAATTCTCACTTCACTATTTTCTTTATCTTTATCTAAATCTGGTGTTATCCTTGTAAAGGCATAACCTAAATCTCCTATTTTATAGCGAATTGCCTCTGTGTCCTTACGCATTGTGTCAATATTAAATTTTTTGCCTTTTTTGATTTTAATCACATCGTATAACTCTTCTACTGCAATCACATCTTCCTCTAAAACAATTTCTACTTCTGAAACCTTATAGAGTTCTCCCTCATTAATATAAAAATCAAGCTCTGCCTTGTAAGTTGTAAAATCTGTTTTCAAAAAAGGTGTGCTTACTTCCGCATCTAAATAGCCTTTTTGCATATACAAATCACGGATTCTATGTCCATCAGTTTCCACTTCATTAACACGCAATTTACCACTATTAAATCCCCACATCCAACCAAGAAATTCTCTTTCTTTATTTGCAGTTGCCGCCTCAATGCGTGAGATTTTTAAATTTTCTCTACCATAATAATTTGCTTTTTGAATAATAATTTCTTCACCTTTGTTAATTTCTAAGGTAACTTTCAAAGCATTAGTAGAAATCTCCTCTGTTTTTACTTCAACAATCGTGTCATAATACCCTTGTGCTTCCATTAAATCAATGATTTTTTTGCGCACATTAGCAATTTTTGCCTCATCATAAACATCGCCCTTTTTTAATCCAATTTCTTTATCAATGACATCTTGTTCTTTTCCTGCTCCATAACCGCTGACAATCAGACTTGCGATGACGGGTTTTTCCAAAAAATGAAAAGTTAAGATTCCGTTTTCTTCTGTTACCCAAATGTCTTTAAAGTAACCTTGCGAATAAAAGCTATGGATAGAGGTATCCACCAAATTGATATCTAGTGGCTCATTGAGCCGAACCTTGGTAATTTCATTGGCAATCAGAGGGGAAATGTAATTTAACCCCTCATAGCGCACTTCTTTGATAATTGGCAAAGCAGCAAAAAGATTTGTTGAAAAAATCAATAGAATTGCGGGAAACAAAAAAGTTTTAGAAGAGAAACGCATTATTAAAAACCTTAAAAATAATTTTTTACCTGATTTTAAAAGCTATAATTATACCTTTTAGTAGATTAAATAACACAACTAAAGCTAAAAAAATATATAATTTTATAAATTTTACACAACGGACAGATTATGCAGGCAGGAATTATTGGACTTGGACTTATTGGCGGCTCATTAGGGCTTGCACTGAAAGAAACAGGAATGTTTAAACGAATTATTGGATTGGATAATAATCCCCTGCATCTTCAACAAGCACTTTCTTTGGGACTTGTAGATGAGGGGGCAGAGCTAGAGGAGATTAAGCTTTGTGATGTTATTTTTCTTGCAACCCCCGTAGAAGCAATTTTACAACTTCTGCCTAGTCTTGTTGGTATCGCACCTCATTGCACGATTATTGATTTAGGAAGCACCAAACATCTGATTTCTAAAAGTGTACCTTTAGAGATTCGTAAAAACTTTGTCTGCGCCCACCCAATGAGTGGAACAGAAAATTTCGGTCCCAAAGCCGCTTTTAAAGAACTTTTACCACATCATATTTTAGTTTTGACTGATTTAGAACAAAGTGGAGAATTACAAGTTGCGATGGCAAAAGAAATTTTTGTCGCACTCAAAATGAATATTATCAAAATGGATTCCAAATCTCACGACAACCACGCAGCCTTTATCAGCCATTTACCCCACATCATCAGTTATGCGCTTGCCAATACCGTGCTATCGCAACAAAACCCAAACGATATTTTAGCTCTTGCTGGTGGTGGATTTAAAAGTATGGTTAGAATCGCGAAGAGCTCCTCAAGAATGTGGTGCGACATTTCTAAACAGAATCGCGAAGAGCTCCTAAAATCTCTTGACTTTTTCCAAAAAGAAATTCATTTTGCACAAACACTCATTCAAGAAGAAAAATGGGACGAACTTGAAAAATGGATGGCAAAAGCAAACTCTTTGTATGAAATTTTTTAATGGCATTAGATTCCCAAAAAGGAATCCAAAATTTATTTTTTAAAAAACTTATAAAGTGGGCAGTAGCCATACACTGCACTAAGCAATGGCAATAGCGAGAGAAGCCACCACCAACTTTGACATACAAAGCCAAATACAAAATACAATAACATTGCTACGATTAATCGGATTGTTTTATCTAAATTGCTCATTTTTCCTCCTTATGCTCTTGCGTGAATCATTCCGCTCATTACCATTGGTTTCATCAAATATACTTTTACAAACCAATTCAACCAACTCTCTCTTGTCGCTCCAAAACATGGCATACTTGGTGCTGTGCCTTCATAATCAAATTCCACCATTACCGCCTTGCCATAATGCGTAAGCAAAGGACAAGCAGTATATCCGTTAAACTTCGCCTTGAGTGGCTGATTATTTAAATGAGCAATGAGATTCTCTGCAATCACAGGATATTGTTTGCGGATACTTGCCCCTGTCTTTCCTTTTGGAACACCAGCACAATCCCCAATCGCAAAGATATTTGAATATTTTTTATGCTGCAAGGTATAAGAATCTACATCTACCCAATTCCCGTCAGTATGCCCTTTTGTGATTGCAAGACCTGCTTCTGTAATAAAATCAGCAGTTTTCATAGGAGGAATCACAAATAAATAGTCATAGGGCTTTTCAAAACGTTCTTTTGAAACCTTTTGCTCACCATTTTCTGTGTAAGGCATTAATTTTTCAAAAGTAGCAATATTGCGTGCTGTATCTACTTCTACAAGTTGATGGCGCATTAAATAAGGCATTTTACGTTCAATGTAAAATTGCTCAATCATTTTCGCGTGTGTTGGACTTGAAAGCATTGCTCCACCACCTGTGTATAGGCACATATCTATCTTTTCTTTTGTGTGATTTGTTACGCTCAAATCCTCTAATAAAAAATTAATTTTCTTATTTGCTCCGCCGCATTTAAAGGGTGTATTTGGCTCTGCAAAGATAACTTTTCCTCCCTCTTTAGCTGCCTTTTTCATCATGCTTTGCGCCTTGACTGCTCCATCGGGAGTATAAATGCTTGTAACATTTGTATTTGGGTCATTGACAAACTCTTCTGTCAATCCTTGATACTTCTCAAACTGATTCATCGTTCCTGTGCCAATTATCAGATAATCGTAGGGATAAACTTGTCCGCTTGTTGTTGTTAGATTGTCAGTATTTGGATTTACCGCACTTACATTTTCTTGAATCCACTCTACCTTACTATCAATCAAGTCTTTTTTATTGTATTGTGTATCTTGTTTGTTATAGATTCCAGCAGCGATTAATGTAAATCCAGGCTGATAATACAGAATCGGGTCTGCATCAAAAAGCTTGATTTTAGCATTTGGCAACTCTTGTACTAATTTCGCAGATAAAGAGATTCCTCCGAGCCCCGCCCCAATAATCGCGATATTTGGGGCTTTATCAGATTTTGCCTCTGCCTTTGTCGGTGTTGCTAAACCAACACCTCCTAGTGCAATACCACTTGCACCTAGAATTTTTAATAAGTCTCTTCTGCTCAAGTTTTCTTTATCTTGTTGCATACTCGCTCCTTCTGTTGAATGTAACAAAATTATAGTGCAAACCTCACATAAAATGCGTAACAAAATCACGATATAAAATGCACAATAAAATCACAAGATTCGCTTGAATGAATTCATCATTTTTAAAGATTTTTAAAGTTAAAATAAGACAAACATTAATAAATAGGATTTTTTATGCAATTAAATGGTTCAGAAATGATAATTCACGCACTCAAAAATGAGGGTGTGCAAATTGTCTTTGGCTATCCCGGAGGGGCTGCTTTGAATATTTATGATGAGATTTATAAGCAGAAATTTTTTAAGCATATTTTAACTCGCCACGAACAAGCAGCAGTGCATGCTGCAGACGGCTACGCAAGAGCAAGTGGCAAGGTGGGAGTTGCCATTGTAACAAGTGGTCCGGGCTTTACAAACACTATTACAGGCATTGCGACTGCCTATGCGGATTCTGTGCCTTTAGTCATCATTAGCGCGCAAGTGCCTACAAGCCTGATTGGCACAGACGCATTTCAAGAAATTGACGCCGTAGGTATTTCGCGTCCATGCACAAAACACAATTTCTTGGTAAAAACGATTGACGAACTACCCCGTATCTTAAAAGAAGCATTTTATATCGCAAGTAGCGGGCGTCCCGGTCCTGTGCATATTGATGTTCCAAAAGACATCACTGCAACAATAGGCGAATTTAATTATCCAGACAATATCAAATTACAAACCTATAAGCCAACCTATAATGGTAATCCGCGTCAAATCAAAAAAGTTGCCCTTGCAATCAAAGAGGCAAAAAAGCCTCTCTTGTATTTAGGTGGTGGCTGTATTGCATCAAAATCCGCAAAGCTGATTCGGGAACTTTGTGAAATTACGCATATTCCTGCTGTTAATACCTTTATGGCTTGTGGAATTTTAAGCACAAACAATCCAGATTCTTTGGGTATGGTAGGAATGCACGGAAGCTATGTTGCAAATATGGCAATGAGTGAAGCAGACCTTATCGTTGCACTTGGAGCGCGTTTTGACGATAGGGTAACAGGCAAATTAAGCGAATTTGGTAAATACGCACAAATCGTGCATATAGATATTGATCCTAGTAGTATTAGTAAAATCGTAGAAGCAAATTTCCCTATTGTAGGCGATGTTAGCAATGTTTTAGAGGAACTCTTGCCGCTTTTGCGCGAAGATTATGCGACACAAAATATCCTAGCGTGGCGTGAGCGTTTGGCACAATACAACAAATTGCACCCTCTAAGTTATCAAGATTCCACGACACAACTTAAACCCCAATGGGTTATTGAAAAGCTTGGAGATATTGTAGGTGAAAATGCTTTAATAAGCACAGATGTTGGGCAGCATCAAATGTGGGCGGCACAATTTTATCCCTTTAGCTTTCCTCGCCAATTCATCAGTAGCGGAGGACTTGGAACAATGGGATTCGGCTTGCCTGCTGCAATGGGTGTAAAATGCGCATTTCCTGATAAAGTCTCCATTAACATTAGTGGAGATGGTTCTATTTTGATGAATATTCAAGAACTAATGACTTGCGCAGTGTATGGAATCCCTGTAATTAATATTGTTTTAAATAATAATTATTTGGGTATGGTGCGTCAATGGCAAACTTTCTTTTATGACAAACATTATTCAGAAACGGACTTAGAAAAGCAACCAGATTTTGTCAAATTGGTAGAATCTTTCGGTGGGGTAGGCTATGTTTGCAAAACAAAAGAGGAATTTATCAGTGCATTAAATGCAGCAATCAATTCCCAAAAGCCTGCTCTTTTAGATGTGCGCATTGACAGAATGGAGAATGTCTTGCCTATGGTGCCAACAGGTGGCGCATTGTTTAATATGATGTTAGAATACAAGGAGTAAGCAATGGAAATCAGACGCACAATTGCTGTTACCGTTTTAAACGAACATGGTGTTTTATCACGCATTAGCGGATTATTTTCAGGCAGAGGATACAATATAGAATCTCTCACCGTTGCACCGATTTTGGATTCTAATCTTTCTCGCATTACAATCGCCACAAAGGGCGATAACAAAGTGCTTGAACAAATCATCAAGCAGTTGCACAAACTCATTCCCGTGCTGAAAGTCTTAGAAAACGAACAAATGATTGAGCAAGAATCTCTGCTAGTAAAATTTGGATTGGAAAGCAATTTAAGCGAAATCAGTGCGATTTTTGGCGCTTTTAATGGAAGGCTTTTAGAAGTCAATGACAAATGTGCTATTTTTGTAGCGTGTGATACACATACGCGTATTAATACACTTCTTAATGCACTGAAAACTCATAAGCCAAAAGACATTACGCGTAGTGGGATTTTAGCAATTGAGACTAATAATTAAGGCAGGATATGGAATTTAAAAAAATTATTGAAATCCTAAACCAAGAAGATGCTTTAGAATGCGTAATGTATCACAATGGCACAGAATGGTTGAAGCATTCTAGTTTTTTGGATTCTTTCCCTATCCACAATTTAGAATCTCCACAAGAAGCCATAGAGGATTCTATTACTTTTTTAGAAAAAGAGCAGTATTTTGAACAAATCTCACAAACCAAAGCTAAAGTCGTTTTAGTGCGCAAAACACACTTACATGCGATTCCACATTCAGCTTTTGCAATTATCTGCGAAAATCCTTACCTTTCAATGGCGTATCTGACAAAATACTTTGCCAAACCTCTCTTTGCCTCCAAAGAATCTCCAAAGATTCAAGATTCTGCTTACATTGCCCCCAACGCAGTGATTGGAAATGGAAGCAAAATCGGTGCGAACTGCACAATTATGTCAAGTGTAACGATTGGGGAAAATGTCAAAATCGGCGCAAACTGCGTTCTATTTCCGGGTGTATGTATTTATAACGATTGTGAAATCGGAGACAATGTCAGAATCCACGCAAATAGTGTTGTTGGCAGTGATGGATTTGGTTATGCACATACA
Organism: Helicobacter ganmani; assembly: GCF_003364315.1. Classification (NCBI taxonomy): domain Bacteria; kingdom Pseudomonadati; phylum Campylobacterota; class Epsilonproteobacteria; order Campylobacterales; family Helicobacteraceae; genus Helicobacter; species Helicobacter ganmani. Next base: position 156,978 of record NZ_NXLS01000003.1, read on the forward strand.
AAAGAGGGGAAACATATCAAAATTTATCATAATGGCAAAGTTGTACTAGAAAATGATGTAGAAGTCGGCGCAAATACAACAATTGACCGCGCAGTTTTTGGACAAACAAGAATCAAACGAGGAACAAAAATAGATAATCTCGTGCAAATTGGGCATAATTGTAACATCGGGGAATATTCTATCATTGTTTCACAAGCTGGAATCTCTGGCTCCACAACTACAGGGCGCAATGTAGTGCTAGGAGGGCAAAGTGGAAGTGCAGGACATCTACATATTGGTGATTTTACACAAATAGGCGCAAGAGGCGCGATTAGCAAAAGTTTGCCAGCATTTGGGAAATTTTCAGGACACCCACTTTTGCCAATTCAAGATTGGCTTAAACTGCAAGCTTTACTTAAAAAAATGCTAAAAAAGAAATAAAATATATTAAGGATATTCTAAGTTACTGGGTTATATTATTTAATATTTTAATTTTAAATGGAGGTCATTTATGAAAGAAGCGGTGATTTATAAAACAATTCCTTTGGAAGATAGCGAAGGTGGAACTCTTGAGTTTGCAGTAATTGAAAAACCATATGGAGAAGGTAGCAAAGCAGTTGTAAGCATCTGTGCTTCATTGGGTGGAGGAAAAGAAAGCTGGAAAGTTCATATCCCCTTAACACAGATTAAAGAATCTTGCAAAGCTTTAAAAGGAGCAAAAAAAGCACGTAAAAAATGTAAAGACGCAAAGAAAAAAGAAGCTAAAGCAAAAGAAGTAAAAAAAGATAAAAAGACAAAAGTAGAGACAACAAAAGAAACAAAAACTCCAAAGAAGTAGCTTAAATGAAGCAAAGAATCAAAAAAGTAACTTATACGATTCCATTGCGAGGAGACTTGGCAAAAAATGGAAATATCATTGTTTCGTCTTTTGATGTCCCTAGCAAAAAGGACAAAAAACATCAAGCAGTCTCTATTATGGTTGAATTAGAGGATACTAGTGATTCTCCAGCACAATGGGAAGTTATTATTCCTAGAAAACAGGTAAAAAAACTTCGCAAAGCCCTTAAAAAAGTCTGCAAATAAACTCTTAATAATTTTTGAAGTTGTTAAGAGTCATTGCAAATCTTAAATTACAAAGGGTGCAGTGCAGCACTTAAATCAATATGACAATAGCCATAAGGATTTTTGGCAAGATATTTTTGATGGTAAGATTCTGCGGGATAGAAATTTTTTAAAACTCCAATCTCTGTAACAATCTTGTTTGGTAATTTTTGTTGATAAGATTCTACAAATTGTTGAATTCTTTCTAACATTTGAGAATCTTGCGCATAAATGCCACTTCGGTATTGCGTGCCAACATCATTGCCTTGATAATTCAATGCAAAAGGGTCAATAATACTAAAAAATCGCGCCAAAACTTCTTCTCAAGTCAATTTTACTTCATCAAATACAAATCTTATAGCCTCCACAGCACCTGTCGTGCCACTACAAACTTGCTCATAAGTTGGAAATTCTACTTCAGAATTTGCATAACCCACTTGCGATTCTACTGCGCCATTTAATCTATCAAAATAGCCCTGCACACCCCAAAAACAACCACCTGCTAAATAAATAATTTGTTGCACTGCATTTCCTTAAACTAAAAAGAATAAAAAATCACTTTTTTGTCGCATAAATCACAAGAGATTATATCCAAAACTTCAACTTTTGTTTGAGATTTTGACGCTATAATTCTATTTTTCACGAATATCACTCTTAAATAAGGATTCTAAATGTTTATTTTCAATCCACTTTTTACTATTTTTGTTTTACTTATGGGTGGCTATATTGCAAAACTTGTTGGAGTCTTAAAACAAAAGCAATCCCGCACTCTTTTGGATTTTGCAATCACCTTTACAATTCCCTGTCTTATCTTTGATGGAATTTATCATTTAAATCTTGATTGGACTTTAACTCTGCTAATCTTAACAGGACTTACTTGCAGCTTACTTGGGGGATTCATTGCAATGGTGATTGGCTATTTTTTTCGATTTTCACGCGCAACAATCATTAGTATGTTCTTACTCTCGTCTTTTGGAAACACACTTTTTATCGGGATTCCTATTGTTGTAGGGATTTATGACACAAGTTTCATTGGCAAAGTCGTATTTTATGATGCTTTGGCCACAGCTCTGCCCTTTTCACTTCTTGCACCCTTTATTTTATCTCTTGGAGGAAATCAGCCCATTAGTTTTTTACAAAATATCAAACGCATTTTGATTTTTCCTCCCTTTATCGCGCTGACATTAGGATTTTTGTGCAAATTTGTTGAGCTACCAGATTTTATCTTTGGTCCCATTCGCGCATTAGGTGGTGCAACTACCGCGGTTGCACTCTTTGCTATCGGACTTGGACTTGGATTTGGCGCAATCAAGAGTGCTTACAAAAGCGCAACGATTGTAATTTTATGCAAAACACTCGTTACACCTTTATTATTTATTGGAATCTTAAAACTTCTCAATGTAGAATTTGGTCCAAATAGCATTCTTGCAATTTTGGAATCCTCTATGCCGACAATGGCACTTGCTGGAGCAATGATTATCAAGGCGAAACTAGATTCCAATCTTGCAGTTAGCTCCATTGCTTTTGGAATCCTCTTTTCTTTCGTTTCTGTTCCGTTTTTGTGCTACCTCTTGCTTTAAATAAGCAAAAATTTAAACTATTTTTAAATGATAATTTGGGTATAATCTTAAGAATATCTATAAAAAGGCTTGTATTATGAAAAATAGAATTGTCGTAGCAACCGATTTTTCACAAAGTAGTTTGACAGCACTTACAAAAGCTATGTTTTTAGCTAAAAAGCAAAAATATACGCTAGATGTTGTGCATGTTGTAGAGTATTCCATTTTCCACGACCCCAAAAAAGACAAGAAGGTAGGCAAGGAAGCACTTGCAAAATTTATTGCAGATAATTTTCCCACACCAGAAGTAGAAATCTCACAATTTTGCTATGTTGGCACAATCCACCAAGAAATCAACAAACACGCAAAAGAGCGCGAATGTCGCTTACTGCTTGTAGGAGCAACAGGTGAAACACAATATTTAACAGAAGTTTTACTAGGTTCAGTAACAAAAAAAATCATCAGAAAATCTGAAATTCCCGTGCTTGTAACCAAAAATGAGGCGCTTCCAGATTATGTTAATATTTTCTCACCAACTGATTTTTCGGATAATTCTCTTAAGCTTGCCAAAACAACAAGAAAATTTTTCCCAGAAGCAAATTTAGTCTTTTACCATATGATTTCTCGCCCATTTGAATTGCGTTTAGGACGTTATGGCGCAGATGAAGAGCAAATCTCTAAATTCAATAAAAGCGCAGAAGAAGAAGCGAGAAAATACTCCAAGAAGTTTTTGGAAAATTTCTCTGGCAAAAATGAAATGGTGCTTGATAGTGGTATTCTTTCTTATACCCGTCTTTTGAGCGTAGCAGAATCCAAAAATGTCTCACTCATTGCATTGCCAACAAGTGGAAAAATTAGCTTTTTTGCCTTAGATGTGCTACAAAATGCACATGTAGATGTGCTAATTTGGAAATTTTAATCCATTCTTAATGCTTTCTCACAACTTTATCTTACCTGACAAGCTAGAATCGTAATCCAATGCGATTCTAGCAATCCACAGCAAAGGCAATCTATGCATAATCTCTCACCGCCTTTGTTTTTTACTCTCAAAGAGCGTTTGATTTTCTTTGTTTTTTTGTGCCTTATTCTGTGTCTCACGCTTGGTTTTAAATTCTATCAATTCCATATTTTAAAGTCTCAAAACAATCCTCAAATTACTGCACAAGTTCTTTTGCAATACACCAAAAGCAAACAAAACAAAACCTATTTTGTACTCAAGCTCAAAAGCAATTTTGGCACTTTTTACACCACATCACGAGAGGATTTGCGGGATTTGAAGTATCGTTTCTTGAGCTTACGCGTTATCTTAGATAAAGTTTCTTTTTGGGAATTTTTGCGCGGATTCTATGCGCCGAGCTTTAACCTCATCTTACTTCCTTTTGAGGATTTTAGGAAGCCCTTAAGAGAGACAATTCTAAACCAACACGCAACAAAGCTTATGGGCGAATATTACTTGACACTCTTTCTGTCTGATAGCTTACCGCAGGAGTGGAGAACTTTAGCCCAAAGCTATGGAATCTCACATATTTTCGCCATTTCTGGATTCCATACAGGAATCTTAAGTGCAATTGGATTTCTAATTTTAGGATTCTTTTATAAGCCCTTACATCAACGATTTTTCCCTTATCGCAATATTCTTTTTGATTTGGGATTCCTTGTTGTTTTGGGACTGATTGCCTATTATTTTTTACTCACACAATCTCCCTCTTATTTGCGCGCTTTGGCGATGAGTTGTGTAGCATTTTTTCTACTTTGGCGTGGCTTTAATGTCTTGCGCATGGAGTCTCTCTTGTGGTGCATTTTTGTTTTGGTTGCCTTTTTTCCGCAGCTTATTTTTTCTATTGGATTTTATTTTTCTAGTTTGGGTGTTTTATATATTTCCTTATTTTTCAAATACTTTAAGATTCCACAAAATATCAAAGGCAAGATTCTATATAGCCTCGCCTTAAACGCTTCAACCTTTTTTCTAATGGGAATCGTGGTTTATTATTTCTTTCCTTATTTTTCACCCCTGTCTCTTTTTTCGCTTTTGCTTACGCCACTTTTTATTTTCTATTATCCTTTAGAGTTATTGCTTCATCTATTTGGCTTTGGTGGGTTTTTGGATTCTCTTTTGCTTGCTTGGGTAGGCTTCAAGACACATACTATCACATTGCAACCAAACCTCATTGCGTTTATTTTGTGTAATGCACTTAGTCTTTTAGCTATTTTTTACTACCACGCTTTTTGGATTCTTTTAACCATTAATTTAGTCTATTATAGCTATGGAATCTATTTGTATTTTTATGGAATTTAAGCTAAAATGCAAAGATTATTTAAATTTTAAGGCTTAGATTGTGAATCCTATCCTCTCCAAAATCGGCAAGGGTCTCTTTGCGATTCTCCCCTTTTTGTTACTTTTTTGGATTTTTTCTTTCGTTTATGAATTTTGTGCCAAAATTTTTTACTCTATCTTTGGAATCACAAACGCGAATCTTTTTGTAACCCTCCTCATTTGTTTCTTGAGCCTTGCTCTGCTCTATTATATTGGACTTTTAGTAGAAAAAAACAAAGAAGTTTTGTTTATCAAAATTACAGAAATGCTAATTACCAAGATTCCACTTGTCAAAGGCGTTTATTCTGGAATCAAAGAGGTTTTAAAAATCTTTTTGGGTAAAAATGAAGAGGGATATTTGGGCGTTGCTTCTATCCATATTGGAGAAATGGAATTGATAGGGTTCATCACCAAAGAGGAAGGGGAAAGTTTTTGGATTTTTGTTCCTACAACTCCCAATCCCACTTCAGGTTTTCTCCTAAAACTTCCCAAAACGCAAGTCCAAATTTCGGATTTATCTGTTAGTGATGGATTTAAGAAAATTATTTCTTTGGGTGTAAGATAAATTATGCAAATCCAACAGAAACTAAAAGATTTAAGCGAATTGGTAATGCTTCAGCATAGTTTTTTTTCTATGCCTTTTATGTTTATTGCCTTACTAACTAGTGCAAAGGGCTGGTTTGGCTGGAAATTATTTATTTTTGGTGTGATTGCGACCATTAGTGCGCGCAATTTTGCTATGGCATTCAATCGCTATGCAGACCGCAAGTTTGATAGCACAAATCCGCGCACTCAAAACCGCCCAAGCGTAGATGGCAGAATTGCGCCCAATGCAATTTTATTCTTTATCTTTGTTAATGCAGTCATTTTTGTTTGCATTAGCTATTTTATTAATGCTTTGTGTTTTTATCTTTCTATCCCTATTCTTGCGATTCTTGCAAGTTATTCGCTGTTTAAACGTTTCTCTAGCTTAGCGCATATTGTGCTAGGGCTTTCTTTGGGGTTAGCTCCTATTGCAGGGGCGATTGCAGCAAGCGGCGAGATTCCATTATGGAGCATTTATCTATGTATTGGGGTGCTTTTTTGGGTCGCCGGATTTGACTTACTCTATGCCTTGCAAGACATTGAGCACGACAAAAAAGAGGGTCTGCATTCTATTCCTAGTGTCTTTGGTGTTACCAAAACCCTATGGCTTTCAAGGCTTTTTCACTTGCTCACGCTTGTTTTTTGGGGATTATTCATTTTTGAAGCAAATCTTGGCTTATGGATGTGGATTGGACTTGGAATCTCAATCCTTGCGCTCTTTTTTGAACAATATTTAGTTTCTAAAAATTTTCATCATATCCCGCGCGCATTTTTCACAGTTAATGCCTATCTCGGAATTGCGCTTTTAGGATTTTGCATTTTAGACTTAATGGCTGGGCTTTAAATAATGGAAAATTTCGTTAAAAGTCGCCTGATTCACACAGCCTTAAAAATAGAATTTGACCAAGTACATACTAATGCAGAATCCTATGCACTAGAATTTAATAAACTCACACAAAGCGACGAAGATCCTATTGGAGAATGGTTGCGCCTTATGCGTGCAAAGAAAGGAAATTTAGAGGGCGAAAATGCCGTGATTTTGGAGCTTTTAGTAGAAATTTACCGCAAGATAGAATCACTAGAATCTCGCATAGAGGGAAATACAAAAGCCTATGTTCCGCTAGAAAACAAAGCAACCATTAGCACAATCGGGCATAGTTGCTTTGCGCTTTTGGATACGAATCTTTTAGAAAATACACTTTATTATGGTAGAATAGAGCTTCCAACTTTTCCAACGCGTATCGTGCCTGTATATTTTATTTATCATTCAGAGCTTGCTTGGATTGAACAAATCCACGCAAGAGATGAGATTGAATGGGACGGCTATGTAGCAGGAAAAGAGCGTGCGCTGATTCGCTCACTTAAAACTCAACAAAAAGGCAAATAATGTTCAATGATGCAAATTTATTACTTTGGGGTGGAATCGGAATCGCCATCGTTTTTATTTTACTCATTGTGTATTTATATCTCAAAGAGGGTGAAAACGCCAAGCGCGCGCGTCGTTATGAAAAATCCATTGAGGAGCTTAACAAAGAAGTTTATCGCTTGCAGAAAAGAATCAAAGAGCAAGAAAATGAATTGGAGCATTTCAAAACCCATATCAAAGCACAAATCTATCAAGACATGCGCTTGGAAATGAAAAATCTGTTAGATTCCAATTTACACACACAAATAATGCCCATCAAAGTGGAAATGGAATCCCTCAAAACACAATGGAATGACTGCAAAAACAATCTTCGTGATTTAGGGGATTTAGAAAACAAAATCTTTCATTTAGAGGAAAGATTGAAAGAATTTGTTTATACTCCAAGCAATCCTACAAATATTGATGAGGGGAGGATTATTTCAATGTTCAAAGATGGCTGGAGCGTGGATTCTATCGCCAAAGAATTACGCATTGGTAAGGGTGAAGTAGAATTTACACTGAAATTTGCCAACTTAAATTAAGGGAAAAGAATGGAATTTCGCGTGCCTGCAACGAGTGCAAACTTAGGACCGGGCTTTGATAGTTTAGGACTCGCCTTAAATCTTTATAATCATTTTAGCCTCAAACCCTCCAAATTCACCTCCATTCAAATCCATGGAGAAGGCGCAAAAAATCCTAAATTACGCATAGATAATGTGTTTGTTAGAATCTTTAACGAGCAACTTAAAAAGCTAACAGGCAAAACTCTGCATTTTAAATTTACTTTTGACAATTCAATACCTATTTCGCGCGGTTTGGGGAGTAGTTCAGCAGTTATTATCGGAGCAATTAGTGCGGCTTTTAAAGTCGCTGGGATTCCGTTCCAAAAGCAAGAAATTCTAAATCTCGCACTTAATTACGAATCCCACCCCGACAATATTACTCCTGCCTGTATGGGAGGATTTAATGTCTGTATGCTCACGCAACGTAAAAATGAAGTGCGTTTTATCCATTCGCCTTTGCCCGATTCCATTCAAGCGGTTGTAGTGATTCCAAATCAATCCATTTCAACCCACCTCTCACGGCAAACTTTACCCAAAAAATATAGCCAAAAAGATGCTGTGTTTAATCTTTCTCACGCAAGTGTGTTGGCAGGTGCTTTTATCACGCAACATTTTGAATTATTGCGCGAAGCAAGTATGGATAGATTCCATCAATATTATCGTATGAAACAGATTCCATTGCTTTTTGAAGTGCAAAAATGCGCCCTCTCCTCTGGTGCATTAATGAGCACACTCTCTGGCAGTGGTTCAACTTTTTTTAATTTATGTTACAAAGACGATAGTGTGCGATTGCATAAAATCTTAAGCCAAAAATTTCCAAAACTCAAAATCTTAATATTAAATTTTGATAATTTTGGCGTCGTCTTTGATGATGAATTTAAGCTTTAGCTTGTTATAATTAGAGCTTTATGTCTAATCCAATTAGAATGTGTATCGTATGTCGGAATCGCTTTCCACAAGCACAATTAATCCGTTTGCAATACAAAGATTCTGTGTTGAAATGCCATCAAGGTGCAGGTAGAAGCTTCTATCTCTGCTCTAGTTGCAAAGAAACACCCAAAGCAAGTGATTCTATCGCAAAGATTTGTAAATTGGATAAAAAACACAAAGAAAATATTAAGTTTGCATTAAAGGAGATTTTTCTGTATGGATAAAATCCGTATTAGTGAGATTGCTAAAGAACTAAGCAAAACAAGCAAAGAAGTTTTACAAAAAGCCCAAGAGTTAGGTTTTGAATCCAAAACTGCTTCTAGTAGCGTTACAACCGAGCAAGCGGATATATTATATAATTATATTTTATCTGGTGTAAATCCTGTTGCGCAATCTCAAGCAAAAGATTCTAAAGAAAGCAAAAAAACTGCAAAAACCAAAAAATCTACCGAAGAGACAAAAAGCAAAACACAGAAGAAAAACCAAGAAAAACCAAAAGCTACGGCAACCAAAACAACAGGCAAAACCTCTAAAACGCAAAAAGATTCCAAAACAGACACACCAAAAGCTAAAAAAGATTCCGCTAAAGCACTAGAATCAGACTTACAAATCCAAGAAGATGTTCAAAAAGTTATTCAGGAATTTCAAGATATTTTAGAAGTGCCAGCCGAGGAATCTTTCCAAGAAATAGAAGAAGCCAAACCCACAGAATCCAACGCAAGCGAAAGCAAACTTCCTCCGCAAATCTCTCAAGAAAATCCTGCCATTAAACGCACCGGATTAAGAATCATCAAAAAACGCGATGTGCGCGAAAGTCAAGAAGAAACACCAAAACTAGAATCCTACAAAGAATCTCCACGCACCTTGCAAGATTTGCTTGGCAACCTAGAGGACAATCAGGGACGCAACAAAGACAAAAAAAAGAAAAAAGACAAACCAAGTGTGCATACAAGCAAAAATTTGGGACAACAAAAAATAGATTTACTAGACAATAGAGAATTTTATAGCTCCCACGACGATGACGAAGAAGATATTATTTTGTTTGACTTAAGCGTGCAAGATGAACGCAATATGGAAGAAGAAGATAATGAACGCAAAGCCACAACCGAGCGCATTAAGATTCAAAGACATAATCCCTTTATGGAGCAAGGTAGCACACGAAGGTCTAGTCGCAAAAAAGCTCCCAAAGCGCAAAAAACACAAGAAACAATTAGCGGTATTGTAAAGATTCCAGAGGAAATTCGCGCCTATGAATTTGCTGAAAAAGTTGGTAGAAGCACAAGTGAAGTCATCAAAGTGCTTTTTGGTCTTGGAATGATGGTAACCAAAAATGACTTTTTAGAAAAAGATGCAATTGAGATTCTAGCTGAAGAGTTTGGAATCCAAATAGAATTAATCAACAATGCAGAAGAGCTAGATTACACACAACTAGAAGAGAACAATGACAATGAAAAAGACTTGATTACGCGTGCGCCAGTTGTTACAATTATGGGGCATGTTGATCACGGCAAAACTTCCTTGTTAGATTACATCAGAAATACCAAAATAGCCCACGGAGAAGCGGGCGGAATCACACAGCATATTGGTGCTTATACGATTAACAAAAATGGCAAACAAATCACTTTTATTGATACTCCCGGACACGAAGCATTCAGTGAAATGCGTGCAAGAGGGGCGCAGGCAACTGATATTGCAATCATTGTAATTGCCGCAGACGACGGTGTGAAACCCCAAACAATTGAAGCCTTAAACCACGCTAAAGCTGCCAATGCTCCTATTATCATTGCAGTAAATAAAATTGATAAACCAGAAGCAAACCCAGACAAGCTCAAAGCAGAAGCTGCGGAACTCGGTTTTACTCCGCTAGAATGGGGAGGAAATTATGAGTTTGTCCATATTTCCGCTAAAAGTGGAGAAGGAATTGATGACTTGCTAGAAACGATTTTATTACAAGCAGAAATTTTAGAACTTAAAGCCAATCCTAACAAATCTGCGCGTGCAGTTGTGATTGAAAGTAGCCTTGAAAAAGGCAAAGGACCTGTTGCCACATTGATTGTCCAAAATGGAACTTTGCATATAGGGGATAGTATTATCGCTGACACTGCTTTTGGGCGCGTTCGAGCTATTAGTGATGATTTGGGCAAATCCATTCACAGCATTCCTCCTTCAGGCGTGGGAGTAATCACGGGCTTAAATGAAGTGCCACCTGCTGGCTCTATCCTCCTTGCGGTAGAAAATGACAATATTGCACGAGATTATGCACAAAAACGTGCGGCACACTTGCGTCAAAAAGAACTTTCGCATTCTACAAAAGTTTCTTTTGATGAGCTTAGCTCTATGGTAGCACAAGGGCAGCTCAAAAACCTGCCCGCCATTATCAAAGCAGACACACAAGGAAGCTTAGAGGCAATTCGCGGAAGCTTAGAAAAACTACAAAACGAGGAAGTGAAAGTCAATATTATTCATAAGGGTGTGGGCGGAATCACAGAAAGCGACTTGGCTCTTGCGGGGGCAAGTGCGAATTGTGTGATTTTAGGATTCAATGTGCGTCCAACAGGAAGCGTAAAAAATAAGGCGAAAGAACTTGGAATCCAAATCAAAACCTATTCCATTATTTATTCGCTTTTAGACGATATTAAAGCCTTGCTTGGCGGCTTGCTCTCACCTGTTTTAGAAGAAGAAAACACCGGACAAGCGGAAGTGCGCGAGACTTTCAATATTGCCAAAGTCGGAACGATTGCCGGTTGCTTCGTAACTGATGGCGTAATTCAAAGAGGAATCAAGGTGCGCTTAATCCGCAATGGTGTCGTGATTCATAATGGCAACATTACTTCACTCAAACGTTTTAAAGATGATGCACGCGAAGTGGCAAAAGGCTTTGAATGTGGAATTATGCTAGAAGATTACAACGACATTCAAGTCGGCGATGTCTTTGAAACCTATAAAGAAGTGGAAAAACAAAGGACGCTTTAATGCAAGACATTAAGCTTGCTCGCACACAATCTTTACTGAAAGAGATTCTACCAAGTGCATTAGCAAACCTCAATGACACGCGCCTAAATTCTCTCAATGTAATAGAGGTTAAATGTTCGCGTGGTAAATATTTTGCCGAAGTTTTCCTAAACGCTCCTTTTGCAACCCAACAAGAAAAAGCAGAGATTCTAACCCAACTCAAAAAAGCACGCGGAATTATCAAGGAATATTGCTTAGAAGAAACGGGCTGGTTTCGTTGTCCAGACTTCAAATTTAGCTTTGACACAACCTTAGAACAAGAAAATCGTTTGGATAAAATCTTTGATACACTCCAAAAAGAGCGCGAAAGCAAACAAAAGGGGAAAAATGACACTTGCTCCTGATTTAGAAATCAAAATCAAAATATTAATAGAAAGTCTAGGTTTTACTCTTTATGATATTTTTAATATTAAAGAAAATGAGAATCAGATTTTGCGTATTTGTATCACAAAGTCAAATAGAGAGGATTCCGCTAGTGTAACACTTGAAGATTGCCAAGAAGTAAGCCTTGCTCTTTCGCCTTTGCTAGATGTTGAAATGCCAAATTCTGAAAAGTATTTTTTAGAAGTTAGTTCACCCGGAATTGAACGCACGCTTAGAACCCTTGCACATTATCAAAACGCCATAGGAGAACTTGTCAAAATCAAAACCATAAACAAAAAAGAATTCAAAGGCAAACTTTTACAAGTGAATCAAAACACTCTTACCCTAGAAGATACTCAAGCAAATATGCAAATAATCCCACTAGAGTCTATCAAAAAAGCTCAAACCTACTTTGAATGGTAGTCTCTCACGTGCAAAATATAGGCACAGATGAATTTTATTTGAATCTTTGCTTGCAAAGTGCGTGGCAAAACCAACTCATCACACTGCCAAATCCCGCTGTAAGCGCACTCATATTAGACCAATATGGCACAATTTTAAGCCTAGAATCGCACCAAGAATGTGGCAAACCACACGCAGAAGTGCTTGCTCTTCAAAAAGCCTATGCAAAACTAAGCGGCGATTGTGAAATCTTGCGACTAAGCGATTCTGCGCAAATCCATCAGTATTTGCTCAAATGCTCCCAAAATCTTTTTAATAAGACTACGATTTATGTCAGCCTAGAACCTTGCGGTAGTCATAAATGCGGTAGAACTCCCTCTTGCACAAGTCTTTTAAAAGCACTAAAACCAAAACGCATTATTATTGCCACACAAGATAGAAGCCAAAACGCTAAAGGCGGGGCGGAGGAACTAGAACAATGCGGAATCCCTGTAACAAAAGCTTGGGAAACAAAAAACTTAACTTCCATTCATCAATGCGCAAACTCTCTCTTGTATCCCTTCAATGCCCTGCAAACAAAAGGGCGATTCTTACTCTACAAATATGCTTGCAGGCTAGATGGTAGCATTAATGGCGGACAAATCAGCTCAAAAGCAGCCCAAAGCAAAATGCACGATTATCGCGCAAAAGCAGATTTTTTGCTCCTTTCTGGCAAAACAATAAGAGAAGATAAGCCGACACTTGATGCAAGATTTGCAAGTTTGGAATCCAAACGCCCTCCAAATATCTTAATATTAACGCGTGATAATAATTTCTCTACTGATGCACCACTTTTTGATATACCAAACAGAGAGGTAAAAATATTAAATCAAATAAACCCTACATTACAAAATATTAATGGGTTTATAATGTGTGAGGGCGGAGCAGAACTCCTAAGTGCATTACAGCCACATATAGATATGCTTCTTGTGATTTTACAACCAAGCTTTAATGCAGATTTTACTCTCACAATGCACCTAAGACTCTCCTTTCATCTTGTCCATAGTATGCAAATAGGAGAAGATTTGTTTTTATGGCTTTTACCCAAAAATCAACCAATGCTTTAATTCTTTGCATTTGTATCCCTAATGAGCAAAACAATCCGCTGCGTCCTTTGCAAGATTCCATTTATTGCTTGCTTTGCTCCAAAACATATTCCTCAAATTTTAACAAAATTGGATTATGAAGCTGACTTCGACGCTTAAGCGAATAAAAAGATTGCTCTAGGGGTAAATTTTTAATTTTAATGGGGAATAAGACTTTATTTTCTAACTCTTTTCTAATAGCAATTTCAGAAAAGACAGACAATGCGCCCTCACAAATCACCAAATCCTTAATTGCTGTTGTGCAATTTAGCTCAATAAAAATTGGAATCTCAACCCCGAGTTTTGCCAAAGCACCCACAAATTGTTCCCTCTGCCCCGAACCATATTCTCTCAAAATCCACATCTTGTCTAGTAAATCCTTAATGTCCCTTGTGCGCGAGGCGAGAATAAAATCATTGCTCGCCACAATCAAAGAATCCGTATGCAACATTTCACTCACCAACCCTTCGGTGCTCGCATATTGCGAAGAAATATCTCCCTCTACAAGTGCCAAATCCACCGCACCTTTTTTGATTTGTTCAAAACATTCCTTAAAATGGGCAACCTGTAATTTCAGCCTAACTTTTCTGTGTGTTTTGGCAAACTCAAAAACAATTTTAGGCAAAAAATATTCACTAATTGTATGCGTTGCAACAATACTTAATTCTCCTGTAATCTCTTGAGAATCTGTGCGCTCCAAACTCTCAAGACTTGCATAATATCCTTGCACTACCTCTAGCCACATTCCGCCTAGAAATAATGCTCTTGAAGTTGGCACTAGCTTCTTTCCAATGCGTTCAAAAAGCGGAAAACCCGCAAGTTTTTCTAATCGCTTCACCACTATGGATACATTAGGTTGTGAGATAGAGAATCGTTCGGCTGTTTGTGTAGGACTTTTACTCTTTAACAAATCTAAAAATATCTCTAAATCCTTAATTTTCATTTTGCACCCCTGATTCAAAATAGCTCAAAGAACTCCTACCAAATTTCTTCGTTTTTATGAGCGTAAAACTACCAATATGCGTTGGAATCTCCAAAGAGGAAATATGCTCCAACACAAGCAAATCAAAAAGATTTTTATCCAAATCCTCTATCATTTGATAACATCTTTCGTAAATATCTTGCATTGTGTTGCGCACATTAAAAGGTGGGTCAATATATCCAATACTAGGGGATTTCAATATTTTCAAAGCAAGCTTATAATGATTAAAAGTATCGCCCAAGAAGACACGATAGTTTTCATTGTTTTGACAAGTACTTTGCAAATTTGCTTTTAAAATCTCGCAAGCCTTTTTATCACTCTCAAAAAACAATGCAAATCTTGCTCCACGACTAAGTGCTTCTATCCCGATACTTCCGCTCCCGGCAAAAAATTCTACAAAACTTGCTCCCACAATGCCACTATTTAAAGTATTAAAAAACGATTCCTTTAGAATTGCTTTAGAAGAGCGCGTCGTATCCAAAGAAGCCATTTGCAACTTGCGTCCCTTATAGATTCCACCTAAAATTCTCAAGGTAGATTTGGGAGGATTTTTAAGCATTTTTGCCCTTATAATGCTCCAAAACAATCGTTTGAATTTCTTTTGCAAAACTGCGTAAAACTTCCTCAATTTTCGTATTCAAATCAGAATCCTCAAAAAGAGGCGGAATCTCTTGCTTTAAATTATCCAAACGATTAAAATCACCAAAACCACTAGAGCTTGACTTAATAAAATCCTCTCCTTGCAAATCCTGATAACTCCTAGATTCCTCATTTTGCGATTCTTGCATTGCTCTGCCTCTGATTTTTCTATCAAAAGCCTCTAGTTCTTGTAGTAGAATTTCTCGCGTAAAAGGAATCTTAAGGTTTGCCTCCTCAAAATCTCCGATTAAGAATACAGGTTTTTGGGATTCTACAAGTTGTGTCGCGACGACAAAATCACAAAGCTTATAACTTGTAAGATATTCCTTTAAATACATCTCCAAACTGCGGTCTAACAACAAAGAATCGCAAATCAGCGCAATTTTCATAATAGAATCCTTACAAAATATTTTATCAATTATAGCGGAATCTTTACAAAAATTTTAGAATTTTTATCAAGCTTAAGCGCAAAATTCTTGCATTTAGAATCTTTTTTGCTATAATTTAAAAATTTTAAAAGGAGCAAAAATGAAAGCAATGGTAATCCAAGGTCCCAATCTCAATATGCTAGGGATTCGCGACCCGCGTATCTATGGACCAGCAAAGCTTGAAACAATCCACCAAAACATCAAACAACACGCTGAACAAATCGGCTTAGAGGTGGATTTTTTTCAAAGCAATTTTGAAGGCGAAATCGTAGATAAAATCCAAGAATGCTTAGGACAATACGATGGAATTATTATCAATCCCGCCGCTTACTCACACACTTCTGTTGCGATTCGGGACGCAATTTCTGCTGTCAATTTACCAACGATTGAAGTGCATATTAGCAATATTCACTCAAGAGAAGATTTCCGACACAAAAGCTTAACTGCTGCGGTATGCGCTGGCGTTATTGCGGGCTTTGGTCCAATGGGTTATCATCTTGCTTTACAAGGACTTGTTCAGATTCTCACTGAATTAAACGCAATCAAAGAAGCGCGCAAGCAAGCGGCTGCACAAAACGCACAACCCCAACAATAACACCCTAGGAGGGCAAATTGGAAAACTTTATCATCAAAGACGAAAATGCCCTTTATTTTGAAGTGGGTTATAGTTGCGATAACGCTCTTTTTATCGCTTATGGCAAGCAGGGCTATTTCATTACCGATGGACGTTATCAAACCGAGGCGCAAGAGTCTATCAAGCAAGACAAATATGCTGTGGAGATTCTTATTTCTCGTAATCTTATTCGCACTGCACGTGCAATTTTCAAAAAATACGAAAAATCCACCTTTTACTTCAATCCACAAGAATTTTCAGTATTTGCATTTGAAAAGCTAAAAAATAATCTTAAAATTAACTTTATTCCTAAACTAAACTTTCACCAAGAAAAACGAATCCTCAAAACTGCACAAGAAATAGAGCTTTTACACCATTCTCAAAAGCTCAACTTCAAAGCTTTTGCCAAGTTTGCGCAATTCCTTAGCGAAAAGGGTGTAGATTGCGAAGAATCTTACCTTCATTTCAAAACGCAAGAATTTTTGAGTAAGCAAGGTAAATTTGATTTAAGCTTCAATCCCATTGTAGGAATCAACAAAAATGCTGCAAAACCGCACGCCCTGCCCTCAAACGACAAATTGCAAAAAGGTGATTTATTGCTTTTTGATGCGGGATTGAAATACAAACGTTATTGCTCTGATATGACACGTACAGGGTATTTTGGCAAAAATGGAATCTGTTTTTCTAAAGAACAAAAATTCAAAAACAAAGAGTTGCAAAAAATCTATGACATTGTGCTAAAAGCCCAAGAATGTGCAATCAAAGGCGCAAAAGTAGGAATGCTTGCCTGCGAAGTAGATGCTCTTGCGCGTAATGTGATTGAAAAAGCGGGATATGGCAAATATTTCGTGCATTCCACAGGACACGGAATCGGACTAGATATCCACGAGTTGCCTGTCATTTCGGCACGCTCTCAAACGATTCTGCAAGAAAGTATGGTATTTTCTATTGAGCCGGGCATTTATATTCCCCATCATTATGGCGTGCGCATTGAAGATTTAGTCGTATTACAAAGAGATGGTGCGCGTGTGCTTGGAATCTAAAATGCAATCATTTTCGCCCCATAAAACCAATTGTTTAACTTCCAAAAAGCAGAAATTCTACTGCACCAAATCACAAAATTTGCATTACTTTGGAATCAAAACCTACCGACAAATCAAAATAAACCCTAAAATGACGCGTCTAATTTATGCACTTCCTCCCCTACAAGGTAAATTTTTTGCATTGCAATCCAAGACTCCGCGATTCACTCTTGTGCGCCCACCCAATCCCTATCGTTCTTTTAAGGCATACCAACAACTTAAACAATACGCAATTTTAGGAATCGGGGCAAATTGTGGCGAATGTTTAATTACATTTTGGAAGCTTTTTAAGAGGTTCAAAAAGAAAAATGTTATAATTTCTTTTTCATCTATTTTAAAAAATCCAGCTTTTGGCTGGGAAGCACAAGCAGATTTTTATAATGCAGTTTTATGGGTAAAAACTAAGCTTGGCTATGTAGAATTTTGGAGTTTTTGTGCGTATTTAGAACGTATGTTTGGGCGGAATCGCAAACGACCTTTTAAAAATGCTCCGCGCACTTTGGATATTGATATTATTGGTTTTAAAAATCAATTCTTACGTTTTAAACATTTACAGATTCCACATATTGCGTGGTCTCTTAGAGAAAGCGTGAGGATTCCATTACTAGAGAGGAAGGTATGAAACTATTTACTTATACGGGAGAAAGTTCAGCTGCAGCCTTAGCGCAAGCCAAAGCCGAGCTTGGCGATGAATTTTCAATCATCTCACAAAAAAAATTAAGTGAGGGAGGATATGAAATTTCTGTCGCCATTAGCGAAGAAGACTTAAAAGAAGCTAAGGTTAAAGCTGAACGAGAAAAGCAAAAAAATGAAACCTTGGCAGCAAAAAGCAATAGTATTGCTGATAGATTGGAATTGATTGCACAAAAGGAGTTAGAAAAAAAACGTATGGCACAAACTCTATCTAGCACGCTCCCCGAAGATGTTTCTTTACAACTTTCCGATGCAGTGCGCCAAATCTCGCAGATTGCTGGCGTTGCCTCTAAAATTCCTCCAAAATCTCCTTATCCAACACCTCTAGCGCAGATTCCAAAAGAATCTTCCTCTCAACCCCAAAACAAAGAGAAAGAAGAAAGACCAAAGCAGGCGCAAAACAACAAAGAATCGCAAATAGAAAACAAAAAGAAAGAATCCTCACTTGAAAATAATGATTTGCGCTTGATTCGGGGTGAAATTGATAGACTAAACGACAAACTCAAACTTATCCAAAATATGTTTTGGGAGGAGCGAGGACCCAAACGTGATGGGCTAATTATCCCGCACGAATTTGCAGAAATTTACAGAATCACCAAAGCAAGTGGTATGGCAAAAGAGCATTTAGAAAAGATTATGCAGCTGACTTTGGAATTAATGCCCATTAAAATGCGCGAAAACTCTGTGCTTATCAAGCGATATTTTAGAGAAGTTTTGCGCAAAATGGTATATGCAAGAGCAGAGAATCTAAGCAGCAATGCCAAAAACATTATGATGTTAGTTGGACCCACAGGAGTGGGCAAAACAACGACTTTAGCAAAACTTGCCGCACGTTATTCAAGACTTTTAAACAAAAACTACAAAGTAGGAATCATTACTTTGGATACTTACCGAATCGGTGCAGTGGATCAATTAATGTTTTATGCTAAAAAGATGAAATTAAGTATAGATACCGTAGTAGATACAGAGGAGTTTGTTAATGCGCTAGATTCCTTGAAATATTGCGATTATATTTTGATTGATACGGTGGGCAGCTCACAGCACGATAGGGCGAAGCTAGAATCCCTCAAAAGCTTTGTCAATGCCGACCCAAATACCAAAATTGATGTGAGCTTAGTGATGAGTGCAACCACAAAATACGAAGACTTAAAGGATATTTATCATACTTTTTCTACTTTAGGAATTGACACCTTGCTTTTTACGAAACTAGACGAAACGCATAGCTATGGCAATATTTTTTCTTTGATTTACGAGACTAAAAAACCGGTAAGCTATTTTTCTATTGGTCAAGAAGTGCCAAACGATTTGAATGTTGCGACAAGCGATTTCTTGATTGATTGCTTGCTAGATGGGCTTATTAAAGGCTAAAAATGAAAAACCAAGCGGCAAATTTAGAATTGCTTTTAGAATCTCCAAAAATCTCTAATACAAAATTTATTACCATCACAAGTGGTAAAGGTGGCGTGGGCAAATCTACTTTTAGCGCGAATCTTGCTTATAAACTTTGGCAGCTAGGCTTCAAAGTCGGAATCTTTGACGCAGACATTGGACTAGCAAATTTGGATATTATGTTTGGTGTGCGCTGTGAAAAAAATCTTTTGCATGTGCTAAAAAATCAAGCAAAACTCAAAGATATTATCATACCTATTGAGCGGAATCTCTATCTTATCCCGGGCGATTCTGGCACAGATATTTTTCGCTATAAGAGCGAATTTATGTTTGAAGCCTTGATTGAGGATTCTGCATTTTTAGACAACTTAGATTTTGTTATCATTGATACAGGTGCAGGGATTGGCGAATACACGCAGACTTTTTTAAAAAATAGTGATGAGGTAATCGTTATTACGATTCCAGACCCTGCGGCAATCACAGATGCTTATGCAACGATTAAACTAGCAGCAAATTTCAAAGAACGTATTTTTATGCTAATTAATATGACAAAAAATAATGCAGAAGCACAAATGATTTTTCAAAAAGTGCAAAAAATCGCACAAGCAAACATTAACAATATCAAATTGGAATTTATTGGTGAATTGACCAAAACATCATTGATTAATCATTACAGCAAAAATCGCGGAATCTTTGTTAAGTTGGAGCCAAATTCCTCCTCTTCAATGGAAATTGAAGAGATTGCACGCAATCTTGCCAAAAAAATGGAACGAAATGTGCTAGTACAAGAAGATAAAAGATTTGGTAAATTCTTAAAAAAGATTTTGGGTCATTTTTAGGAAATGTAAGGAAACAAAATGTCTTTAAAAATGGATAATTTTCTAAGTTTTGCGATTGTGAATGGATTTTTTATCGGACTCTTATTATCCTTTTTGAAATTTGATGAACCAGAAATGATTGTAGCAGGAACGCTTATCTCAACGATTGGATTCTATTTGATTACTTTAGTAAGCGTTTCATTGTTTGTGCGATTTTTGGGCAATCAAGAGCATATTATCAGGAGACCTGCATATAATGATTTGCTAGAAGAATACATTGAAGAGTTTGATAAACGCGAAAAAGTAACCAACAAGATTCGTGGATTCTTGCGCACAATGGAAAAAACAATGCGCGAAGATGAGGAGGAAGAAGCACGGACAAACAAAAATAAAAAACACGAAGTAGAAAAGAATAACTATGCTGACGACTTCTAATGGGTACCAAACAGCATTAAAACAATCGCAAGATTCTCTAGCATTAGACTATCTTCCTGCGCTCAAAGCAATGGCTTTTCGCCTAAAGGAACGATTGCCTGCAAGTGTAGATTTTGCGGATTTGGTATCTATTGGCACAGAAGAGCTTATCAAGCTAGCACGCAAATATGATAGTAAGGTGAGCGAATCTTTTTGGGGTTATGCAAAGCCCCGTGTGCATGGAGCTATGCTTGATTATTTACGCAGTCTAGACAATGTTTCGCGTCAAACGCGCACATTGATTAAACGCGTAGATAAAGCGATTGCAACTTACTATAATACACATCAAGAAGAGCCAGACAATGCTTATCTAAGCGAGATTCTAGGCGAAGAAGAAGAAAAAATCAAAGAGGCAAGAATTGCGAGCGAAATTTATGGTGTAATGCCTTTAGAAGACCAATTAGGTGGGGAGAGCGAAGAGACATTAGAACGTATAGAAAAAGAGGAATTGGTTGAAATCATAGAGCAGATTTTAGAACAAGCAACACAAAACGAACAGCTTGTGATTCAACTTTATTATTTTGAAGAATTAAACTTCAAAGAAATTAGTGAAGTAATGGAAATTACAGAATCAAGAGTTTCTCAACTGCATAAGGCAGTGATTCGTAAAATTCGTCAATACCTTGAACAAAGGGGGCTAAATGGCTGATATATTAAGTCAAGAAGAAATTGATGCGCTATTAGAAGTCGTAGATGATGATGGTGCGGAAGCCGAAATCGCAGAAAAACCAACGACTGTTGTCCAACAACACCAAATTACTCTTTATGATTTCAAGCGTCCAAACCGCGTTAGCAAGGAACAACTAAGAGCTTTTCGTGGAATCCACGACAAAATGGCAAGGGCACTTTCTAGTCAAATTTCGGCAATTATGCGCTCTATTGTAGAAATTCAGCTCCACAGCGTGGATCAAATGACCTATGGTGAATTTTTGATGAGCTTGCCAAGTCCTACAAGCTTCAATGTTTTTTCTATGAAGCCTCTTGATGGCACAGGGGTTTTGGAGATTAACCCCAGCATTGCCTTTCCAATGATTGATAGATTGCTTGGAGGCAAAGGCGACCCTTACGAATCCACGCGTGAATTTAGCGATATTGAACTAAATTTGCTAGATACAATCCTGCGTCAAATGATGCAGAATCTCAAGGACGCTTGGGCACCTGTTACAGAGATTTTTCCCACCGTAGATGTGAAAGAATCTAGCCCCAATGTCGTGCAAATTGTTGCACAAAACGAAATTGTTATTATGGTTGTTATGGAAATCATCATTGGACATAGTAGCGGAATGATGAACCTTTGCTATCCTGTTATTTCTCTAGAATCCGTGCTTTCGCGTCTCGCGAGTCGCGATATCATGTTAAGCGAAACAAGCTCCAAAAAATCGCGCAACAAAGAATTGCAAGCCCTTTTAGGTGGAGCAAAAGTCAATGTCGCAGCAATGCTTGGAGAAACCAAACTCAATATGCACGAAATCTTGGATTTGGAAGTGGGCGATATCGTGCGACTTGACCGCCCAGCAGATGACACGGTAATTATCAATGTAGATGGACGTGAAAAATTCCTTGCTAGCATTGGTTTGCACCGCTATCGTAAGACGATTGAAGTCAAAGAAATGATAAAAACAGAAAAAGACCAAGTCAAAGAAATCCTTGAAATGCTTGAAACTCAACGCAAATCTAGAGCAAACGAAATTGAAGAAGATTAGGAGTAAAGTATGCTAAATGATTTTTTAAAACTCATTATTCAAGAAACGGGTGCGACAATAGAGGGTTTGCTTGGAAGCGCACCGGAAGTTAGCCACATTGAAGCACAAAATGGTAAAAGCGATTCCATCAAACCCCCAATGGCAAAAATTGACATTAGCACAGACGATGGAGCAACGCTTGCGCTTTTTATTTCTCCCAAAGTCGCCACCGCACTTGCAGATATGATGTTAGGTGGAGAAGGGGAGAGTCAAGAAGCAATGAGTGCAGATGATTTGGACGCCACAAAGGAAATTGCTTCTAACATCTTTGGAGCAATCTCTACTTCACTTGGAGGGCAAAAAGAGCTACCCAAACTTAGTTTCACCCTGAACAATATCAATTTCCTGCCCGACGGAGATTTGGGACTTTCTAATTATAGTGGATTCTATACTTTTTCTTTCCATATTGGCTCTATCCAAGATTATTTATATTTTGCTTTCTCTAGTGCATTTGAACAACATTTCAACCCAAGCCCACCAGCTGAAGCTGCTCCAAGCGAGGAATCTAGCGGAGGTGGAGGCACACAAGCCAAAGTAGAACTCAATAATTCTGAAATGAAAAATATGGCGATGCTTTTAGATGTACGCTTGCAAGTCAAGGTTAGAATCGGGCAGAAAAAAATGCTTCTTAAAGATGTAATTGCTATGGACATTGGAAGCGTTGTGGAACTCAATCAACTTGCAAATGACCCCTTGGAAGTCTTGGTAGATGACAAAGTCATCGCAAAGGGTGAAGTCGTTATTGTAGATGGAAACTTTGGGATTCAAATCACTGAAATTGCTCCCAAAAAAGATAGAATAGAGCAGCTTTTATAACAAAAAGTGGAATCGCAAATCAAACTTTTTGAAATCTCTCTTTATTTGCACATTCCTTTTTGTGATAGCAAATGCGGATATTGTGCTTTTAATTCCCAAATCAACAAAAATCACTTAAAAACAATTTATATGGAAACTCTCGCCCGATATGTTTCCTATAAGATTCACAACCTTTTAGAAGAAAACCAAAATTTACAAATTACTTCAGTTTATATTGGCGGGGGCACTCCAAATAGTGTAAAATCCCGTGCTTATTCATCTCTTTTTGCGGAGTTTTCTCCCTATCTTGCACCACAAGCAGAAATTAGTATTGAAGCAAATCCTAACTCCCTAAGCTTAGAATGGTTGCAGACGCTTCAAAGTTTGGGTGTCAATCGCTTAAGCTTAGGAGCGCAAAGCTTTGAGGATTCTAAACTTATCTTTTTGGAGAGACACCACAGGAAAGATTCTATCTTTTACGCCATTGAAATGGCACTAAAGGCTGGTTTGAAGAATCTTAGCATTGACTTAATCTATGGCACACCCTTGTGTAATGCTTCATTACTCACACAAGAATTAGAAACCGCCTGTGCTTTACCCTTAAGTCATCTTTCCGCCTATCAGTTAAGCATTGATGAGGGAAGTAGATTCTATGCAAACAAGGAATCATTAGGAAATTTGAGGGATTTTGAGGGGGAATTTGAGGGATTTTTGAGTATGGGACATTTTATTAAATCCTATTTACAAACCAAAGGATTTAAGCAATATGAAGTCAGCAATTATGCCAAAACTAGTCCCTCTTATCATAATCTCCGCTATTGGGAGGGCAAGGAATACTTAGGCATTGGTGCGGGAGCTGTTGGATTTCAAGGAGGCGTGCGCACAAGTATGCCAAAAAGTATTGAAAAATTTTTGTCGGGATTCTATGAAGAAAAAGAAATTTTAAGTACGCACAATCAACTCTTGGAACATTTGTTTTTGGGATTCCGCTCTTGTGTTGGCGTAGAGAGGAAAAGAATCCCCAACACGCGCAATCTTAAAATTTTGTTAGAAGAAAATAAAGTGAAGCAAGACGGGGAAAGAATTTATGCAAAAGATTATTTTTTGGGTGATGAAATCGCCTTGTTTGTAGGATAAGCCAATGGAAGTGCAAACACCAAAAATCGTGCTAGCCCTTGACATAGGACTTAAAAGAATCGGGGTAGCAAAGGCGATTCAAAATATTGCCCTACCCCTCCCACCAATTCTGCGCAAAAACCGCAATCAAGCAGCCAAAGAAATCAGTCAGCTCCTCTTAGACTCCAAAGCGAATGTATTAGTGGTTGGAATCCCTATGCAAAAGAGGGATTCTGCTTTGACAGACGAGGATTCTCTTGCAACAATGCAAAAAAGAATCCGACATTTTGTCAGCTTACTTACGATTCCACCTCATCTTGAAATCATCTTCTTGGACGAAAGCTTCAGCTCCTTTGAGGCATTGCAAAAACTAGAGGACAAAAAATCACGTAAAAAGGCACACAGCAAAGATGGCAGCCTAGATTCTCTTGCAGCTCTTGTGATTTTAGAAAGATATTTGATAAACTTTGATAGAATTCCGCAATCCAATTCAAAAGACGAAAATAATGACAAGCAATCCACTCGCAATTAAAGAATACTAACAAAAACAAATGCATACTCTTTTGCAAGAAATCAAGCAATTTGGTGAATTTAGTAGTCAATTTTATGCTTTGGAATCTTTTAGGCAAGAATTAAAACCCTTTTATCAGTGGAAATTATTGGATAGATTTGTAGGATTTAGAGGCAAAAAATCAACGGAGATTTCATAGACCACCATATCACTACTTATTTTGCTCCTTTGGCTTTTAAGCGCAAAAGTTGGGAGCAAATAGCCCCCTCTTAAGCAAAGCACTTCAAGCCTCCCAAACGCACTTTATTTATGTCTCTCTCCCTTTGAAGCTTAGGATTTATCCTAAATTGGTTGCGAAGGATTCTACATTTTTACAAGGTGCTTCCACTTTGCTACAATTTAGACAAATGACTTTAAAACTCGTGCAAAACGGGGTAGAAGTCTTGGATATTTCTCCTCTTTTTATGCAACACAAAAAAGGACAATACACATCTTTTTACCAAAGGGCATCATATTTCTTATAAGGGCGCAAGCTTGGTCGCGCAAATAATTGCACGGATTATATCCAACAAACGACAGATTTCGTGCCTGATAATGTGCATTTCAAAGCATAAAACCTCTTTGGATTCCTATCAAAAACGATAATTTACAGAGAGGGGAAAACTTATATTGCAGATAAAAAAGATTCTCCCTTTTGTATTTTTGGTAATTGCAACTTACAAGCTTATCACAAAGAAGGTGCAGGGATTGCCTCCAATCTTGCTTTTACTTTAAAAAAGAAATAGATTATTTGGGGAGGAAATTAATCTTTTAGGATAGGGAATTGGTTTCCTTAGTGGCTCTTTCGTGCGCACCTCTGCTGTAAGTGGTATAACCAAAAAGAGTAATAAAGAAAAAATATGGAAAGCACTAAGAGGAAAAAAATTTATAGAGAATCAATGGAACACTCTTGCACTCAAATCACGATAAGATAACTACTCTTATCATAAATTTAAGATTCTTAAAAGCAATGGAAGAAAATTCTTAATGAGCTAAAAATAAAATCAGAGATTTATCATTCAAAAGCAGGTTAATTTGCACACCTTGTTTGTCTGTTAAAACTTGATAAATCTCATCTTCATTTTTGAAGGCTTTTGGTAACGAGATTCCAATTGAAATGCTATTTTCAGCCAATACCGCTTTGGAGCGACCTGCGATGATGTTAGTAAATTCCGAAATAACATCTAACAACTCTTCATCGCTTTGGGATTCCTCTCCCAAAAGCATCATAGAAGCTTCCTTGACTAGCACCTTGCTAAAGCACAATGCCACGATTCCGCTTACATCGCCTTCAAAAGTAATCATCGCCCCCATTATATCTACTTCGTTAGTTTTGTTGTATTTGGTTACTTTGTAATCTGTACGTTTTGCCTCGCCACCCGTCAAAGAAGAAAGCGTTTCAATTGCCGCATTGACAAATACAGGCAACTGCGCTACCAAATTCTTAGTTAATCCCTTGCTTTTTTGTTGTGAAGTTTGATGCACTTTAGCAAGTTCTCTAATTTTCGCGTCATTTCTGCATTTATCTATATTATCAAAAAACAAAATATTACTACGCATACAAAGCTCTTGTCTGCTGTGATCTAAAGGAGTCTTTAGCCCACAAATTGCAATACAAGCCCCAAATTTTGTATTATTGAGTGCCAAAGACATAATAAAATCCAATGCAGCTAAATTAAAATCTTTGGTATCACTCGCATCAAAAATAAAAACTCTATAACCCTCTCTTAAGCGCGAATTGTGTGCTTGGATATTAAAAGAAAGCGAGATATTTTTATCTACTTTTTTATAAAGCGTATAAATCACGATTCCATTATTAATCGTAATGGGAATGAAATTGCTTGTAATATCAAAATAAATATCATACAGATAAATAGCTTTATCAAGATATTGACGCCGCTTATCCATAAACTCTTCACCGCTATTGACACAGATTACCTCATATCCCTTAGCAGTCAGCTCTTGAGAAATCAACGTCTGCATCATACCATCTGCATCATAATAAATCACACTTTGATTTAGCGGAGGAATTTTAAGTCCAAGCAAGAGATTTGCCATATGTTCTGTGCGAAAAAGTGGTAAGCTTTTGTTGGGAAAAAGAGATTTCAACTTAGGGAATTGCGCATCATTATAGCCTACGAATGCTACTGCAATGCTCACTTTATTTTGCATAGCAAGCAAAGCTTTAGCGATAAGAATCGTCGCACCCTCATCAAATTGCGCAATATGCTCAAACGAAAAATACACTGCTTTGAGTGCGAGAGAACGAATTGTCGCGCTATTGGAGATAAGCACACCACAAATTTCTTTTGCTTCTTTCATCTCCAAGCGCACATCTGGCGCATAAATCGCAATATCGTGTTTAATGATAGGTCTCAATTCCTCAAACCTTTAAAAGTCTTATTTGGTATAAACTTCTGCCTCTACTCTTCTATTTTGTTTTCTGCCCTCTTTTGTGGCATTATCTGCAATCGGTCTTGTTTCGCCATAACCTTTTGCTTCCAATCTCTCTGGAGAGATTCCTTCTTCTATAATTTTATCTTTTACCGCTGTTGCGCGACGTTCAGATAGTTGTTGATTGTAAGCTGAATTTCCTGTGGAATCTGTATGCCCATTAATGATTGCAGTTTGATTTGGATTTTGTTTCATATATTCTGCAAAATCAGTGATTTCTACATTATATTCTGGTGCAATGGTTGTAGAATCAAATGGGAATTGCACAGAGAATGTATGAATATGAGACAATGTCTCTGTTGGTTGTGGCTCTGGTTGTGCGTAAGTTCCAAATGGAATACTAAAACCAACCATTGCAATCACATCACTACGTCCATCAAAACTTGCCAAATGTCGGAGTTCTGTTTTTAGGTGGAGGTATTCTGCAATTTCATGACGCAATCCCACACCATATTGTCCAAAGAAATCACTATCCATATTTTGGAAATTATGGCTTAAATCCTCATAACCAAGACCTCCTAAAATATAAACAGAAGTTTTATCCCATACTTCAAATTCTTTTACAAGGTTCATATAATAGCGATTGATATCCGTAGATTGTCCTTGCTCACTACCTTTTGCGCTATCTGCGCGGTCATAACCAAGTTCTACAAGCACACTTGGTGCAACACGACTAGCAAACTTCAAACCATAACTTAAATCCGCGCTATTTTTGTAACGATCATTGTCGAT
Source organism: Helicobacter ganmani (assembly GCF_003364315.1). NCBI lineage: Bacteria > Pseudomonadati > Campylobacterota > Epsilonproteobacteria > Campylobacterales > Helicobacteraceae > Helicobacter > Helicobacter ganmani. The sequence continues at coordinate 184,822 of NZ_NXLS01000003.1, forward strand.
ATGGAAAGTTCCACCAACTTGCGGAGTAACCTCAAATAGGTTGTTAGCCGCAAAAAGCGAGCCACTTAATGCGAGTGAAAGCGCAAGAATTTTTTTCATAATTTTCTCCTTTAAACAATATAAAATTTATATTATAACTAATTTTTTGGCTATAATACTAGGTTTTATTGAAATTTTGTGTTTAATTTTAATTTCAAGGTAACATTTATTCAAATATTAAAAGGTAATTCCCAATGAAAGATTTTGAACAAATCCGACAAAATCTTGTCCAATTTATTGCAACCGAAGTTCAAGCAAGAGGATTTCAATTCGTTGTTTTTGGGTTAAGCGGTGGCGTTGATTCTGCAGTCGTTGCACGTCTTTGTCAGCTTGCTTTTCCAAACAATCATCAAGCCCTTTTAATGCCCTCCAAACAATCCTCCCAAACAAGCCTAACCCACGCATTAGAACTCTGTAAAAAATTTAATATTTCCTATCAGATTCTACAACTCCACCAACCACAAAGTGCTTTTGAAGCAACTTTGCAAGGATTAGATTCTACGCCCTTGCGATTAGGGAATCTTTGTGCGAGATTGCGTATGATTTGTCTCTACGACTACGCTTTTACACATAATGCTTTAGTGATTGGCACAAGCAATAAAAGTGAGATTTTGCTTGGCTATGGCACAATCTTTGGTGACTTAGCCTGCGCAATAAATCCTATCGGCAATCTCTATAAAACAGAAATTTATGAACTTGCGCGTGTTTTAGGGGTTCCGCAAACTATCCTAGAAAAAGCACCAAGTGCGGATTTGTATGAGGGACAGAGTGATGAGAAGGAATTGGGTTTTCCTTATGCAATCTTAGACAGAATTATGCTACTATTAGACAAAGGCGCAAAAGACGATGAAATCTTGCAACAAAATCTACCACGAGAGGCGTTAAGATTGGTCAAAGAGAGAATTTCTCACTTTGATTTTAAGCGCAAAATGCCAGAAATTGCAAATATTTAAAGGAAAATTTATGCGAAGTATTCCCTATTTTATCCCTGATATTACAGAGGCAGAAAGAGATGCAATTCTCAATGTATTAGAAAATCCAAGTCATAATATTGTGTTAGAGCTTGAAGAAGAATTTAAAAAATACATTGGTATCAAACACGCAATTTCAGCTGTTAGCGGAACAGCTGCTTTTCATTTGTGTCTTTTTGCTATGGATTTAAAACGAGGGGATAAAATCTTATGTTCCGTGAATTGTCACCCTAGTTTTCCAGAAATGATTCGGCATTTTGATGCAGAACCGATTTTTGTGGATATTGAAGAGGATACCTTTCTCATTTCTTTACAAAAATGTAAAGAAACATTAGAAAGAATCGGAAACAAAAAATTACGTGCAATTATCATTAGCCATGTTGCAGGGCAAGCTTGCGATATAGAGCCTTTTTACGATTTAGCCGAACATTACAATATTAAAGTCATTGAAGACGCAACGATGGCATTAGGATTGACGCACAATGGTTTAAAAATCGGCTCTCATCATAGCTTTGCAAGCATTTTTAGCGTTGTGCTAGATTCTGCAAATCCTGTTGCACAAGCCGGTATGCTCACAACACAAGACGATGAACTTGCTGCACAGGCAATGCTTTTGCGCTACCACGGAGTTGTGAGTGAAAAAACTACTAGCACGCGTCCGCAATATCTCTATGATGTCGTAGGGATTGGCAACAAATACAATATTAGTTACCTTGATACCGCACTTTGTCTAAGTCAGCTTAAGCGCATTGATTATATTATCAAAAAGCGTCAAGAAATTGCAAAATATTATATTCACGCATTACAAAACGCCCCCCATCTTGTAATGCCAAGCGCCAAAAGCGAACACATTTTTTTTCATTTTATCATCAAGGTAGATAAGAATCGCGACCATTTTGCACGTGAGCTAAAGGAATGCGGTATAGAAAGTGCGCTTCATTTTGTGCCATTGCATTTATTGAGTTATTACAAAAACAAATACAAATACAAAATCAGTGATTTTCCCGTCTCTCTTAAAAACTACCAGCAGATTTTAAGTTTGCCTATTTATAGCGCAATGCAAAAAGAAGACATAGACTATGTTTGCAAGCAAGTTTTGCGCCTTGCAAGCGAGCGTGTTTAATGCGTAAAATTGAAAAATATTTTTTTGCACCTAGCCCATTGCAAAAACTCCTTGCCTTTTGCCTTTTGCCTTTTAGCCTCATTTACTGCATTATTGCCACTCTCAAGCGAAAATTCGCACGCTTTTATGATTTTGGGATTCCAATTATTAGTGTGGGGAATCTTGTTTTAGGCGGTAGTGGTAAATCGCCTTTTATTATAGAAATTGCGAAAAATTATCCAAATTCTTGCGTGATTTTGCGTGGATTTGGGCGCAAAAGCAAAGGCTTAAAAGTTGTCAGTATTCAAGGCAATCTACAAACAAATGTGCAAATTGCCGGTGATGAGGCGATTATGCTCGCCAAAAACCTGCCTTATTGTAGTGTAATTGTCAGCGAAAATCGCAAAAATGCGATTCTAAAAGCCAAAGAATTAGGAGCCAAGATTGTCTTTTTAGACGATGGATTCCGCTTTAATTTCAAAAAATTAAACATCATCTTAAAACCTAAGCTAGAACCTTACTTTGACTTTTGTATCCCAAGCGGCGGGTATCGCGAACACAAAAGATCCTATCAAAAAGCTGATATTCTAGCACAAGAGGGCAGAGATTATGAGCGCAAAGTCCAACTCCTCTACCCCACCAAAAGAATGCTACTTCTTACGGCGATTGCAAATCCCTCACGATTGGATTCTTACTTGCCTGATGTAGTAGGAAAAATCATCTTGAAAGACCATTCTTTTTTTGATAAAACCAAAATACTAGAAGAATATGCGCGTCTTAGTGCCACTTCTCTCCTTGTTACGCAAAAAGATGCAACAAAACTTGAGGAATTTGGCTTGCCACTTTCTCTTTTGCATTTAGAAATGCACATTAATCCCGTAATCCAACAAAGCATTCAAGAATATATTGCAAAAGAATCGTAATTACCATTGCGAAAATGCGTAACTTCAAATCTTTTTTTCAAGTTTGAATCCTCATAGAAATTGCTTCGCTATGCTTAAATGAGACTCTTAAGATGAATGCTTGAATAAGCTTAGAAATTCGCGCTTGTAGCGTCTAATCTCTCTTACATTAAGAGAAAAATAGATTCCACAAGCCAAAAGCAAACAACAAGCAATAATCAACGCTAAAGGAAAGGGTGTATTCGCTTCTACCGCTCCTACGACAAAAGAAATCACCCCCGCAAAGATAAATTGCACCATTCCCAAAATGGCTGAAGCACTTCCAGACATTTGTTTGAAACGCGCCATTGCAAGCGTTGTGGTGTTTGGCACAATAAAACCATTCATTCCAAGCATTAAGAACAAAAGAATCTCAAAAGGCAAGAATCCCAAATCCAACCACCCGACTACAAGCAATACTAATGCAACCCCAAACATCATCACAAACGCATAAGGCAACACTGCATAAGGAGAATATTTACGCACGATTCTTGCATTAATATTGGCAAAAATCATAAAACTAAGTGCATTCACTCCAAAAAGGATTCCATAGGTTTTTTCGCTTAAACCAAAGTATTCGCGAAAAATAAACGATGAGCCGGTAATATAGGCAAAAATTGTTGCCATTACAAGACTAGAGGATAGAATATAAATGCGGAATCTGCGGTCTTGCAAAATATGAAAATAATTCACTAAAACAACTTTAAACTCTGGCTTGACTCTCTGCACAGATTCTTTCTCTTGGATTCCAAAGATAATCAAAACAAAAAGTAGAATCCCAAGCGCAAAAAGTGTCGCAAAAATACTTTTCCACGAAAAGAAATCCAACAAAAATCCCCCAAACACAGGGGCAAGCATAGGAGCTAAACTAGAAACAACCATCATTAAAGCAAACGCACTTGCCGCTTCTTTTAACGCAAAATTATCATTGATAATTGCACGCGCAATCACCACTCCAGCACAGCCACCAAGTGCTTGCAAAAAACGCCAAAAAATAAAACTATCCACAGAATCAAAGCTAATGCACGCAAAGCTTGCGACAATAAAAAGTGCGATTCCAATATACAGGGGCTTTTTCCTGCCATAAACATCACTCAAAGGTCCATAGATTAACTGCCCAAACGCAAAAGCGATGAAAAAAATAGCCAAAGAAAGTTGCGCATAAAAAGGTGTAGTCGCGAAACTTCTCTGAACCTCTCCAAGTGCGGGCAAATACATATCCGTAGAAAGAGGAGCAAGGCTAGACATAAAAGCCAAAATAACAATCAACCTTGCTTTTGCAAAACCTTGATAAGCAGTAGCTTTTTGCATAGAAAATCCTCAAGTTTTTGATTTTGAAAAACGATTATAACACATTAGAATTTTAGAAAAAAATTAATTAACTTTTTGTGCGTTTGGATTCTGTAAGATTCCACAAAAAATCAAAACCCGCAAAGAGTCTTGCAAAATATCAGGCTAAAAACCCGCTTGGAATAAAAGAGTGAGTGCGTCAAATGCACTTAAAAATTCGCGCTTAAAATGCAACATAATCGCCGGAACAATCACAACCAACACCGCAAAAGCGACTGCAATTTTGACAGGAAATCCGATTGCTAGCAAATTGAATTGCGGATGGGCTTTCATAATCATACCAAAAATAATATCTGATAGCAAAATCAAAGCAATAATCGGAAAGGACATTGTAAGCCCTACAACAAAAAGACTTGCAAAAGACTTCACAATATATTCAATATAATTTTGAGTAAAAAGAAAACCACCCAATGGAATCTCTTGAATGCTCTGCGCAACAAAATAAAAGAACAAATGATGATAATCAAGCCCTAGTGCAATCAGCAAAGCAAGAAGTGTAAGCAGTTGCCCTACAATTGGTTTTTGCGCTCCCGTAATAGGGTCATAAGCATTTGCAATCGTCAATCCCATTGCAAACGAAATCAATTCTCCACCAAAAGAAATCATACCGAAAACAATTTGCAATGCCATAGATGCGAGAAATCCCAACATAATTTCAGAAAGTCCCGCAACGATGAAGCGCAAAATCGTCCAATTTGCTGGTGGCACAACATCTAAAAGAGGGACAAAAAGAATCGTAAGCCAAAAAATCAATGCGCCTTTAATGGAATTATTAATCATTTGATTTTCAAAAAAAGGAAAAAAGGCGATAATCCCGGCAAATCGTAACAGCAAGAGTAGAAAGTTTGCGACATTCCCTTCAGTAAGATAGGCTAGGAGTTCCATAACTTAAAACTTTTTCAACTCTTAAATAGGAAAAGGAGATTTTATTCAAGAGATTTAAGAGAAGCGTGTTCCAAACGATAAGAATGTAAAGCTTTCCTTGCAAGAATTGGGTCGTGCGTAACAAATACAAGCAACGATTGTGTCAATCTCACATAATCAAACAAAAGCTCCATTACGCCAAAAGCCGTTTCCCTATCCAAATTTCCGGTTGGTTCATCAGCAAAGATGATTTTAGGTCTTTTAGTCAAAATCCTAGCAATGGATAGCCTCTGCTGCTGCCCTCCGCTCAATGCGCTGACATTTAATGGCAAAGTTTCTAAAATTCCAAACAAACTTAAAAGCTCGTGGTCAATCTTTTGATTACTCAACAAAGAAGCAACTTCCAAGTTTTCTTCTGCGCTGAATCCCAAAAATAAATAATGCGATTGAAAAATGATTCCAATTTCATTACGTCTTAGGGCAAGTAATTTACTTTGGGGAAGTTGATAAATATCCTTGCCCAAAAGCTTCACAACACCACTTTGAGGCTTTAAAAAACTAGAAAGAATGTGCAAGAGCGTGCTTTTGCCACTCCCACTTACACCCATAATAGAGAGTGTTTCACCTGCATTTAAGCTGAAAGTTACATTTTCTAAAATAGGAGAATCATAGCCAAAAGAAAGGTTTTCAGCTACAAGAGAAGCCAAACAGAGCTCCCCAAATTAGCCTAATTGTGCTGCAACTTCATCTGCGAAGCTACAAGCTTGTTTTGTGATTCCCTCGCCAAGCTCAAAACGCACATATTCCACGACTTCAATAGAATCCCCGAGTTCTTTAGATTTATCCCCCAATACTTGTGCAATTGTTTTCTTATCGTCCATTACAAAGAACTGCCCCAATAGTGTAAGCCTTTGGTCTAAAATCGTAGAATCTGCCTTGAATCTTTCTAATTGTCCGGGCAAAATTTTATCCCAAATTTGCTCTGGTTTGCCTTGTGCTTTTAATTCTGCCTTTAATTTTTCCTCTTGTTGTTTTAAGATTTCATCAGTTAATTCTAGCTGACTAATATATTCTGGAATCTTATGCAAAGGCTTGCCAAGTCTTTTTAGCTCTTCATTTTCTTTTTCTAGCTCCGCAATAATCGCTGTTTTCTCGCTTTTAATAAAGTCCAAATCAAAAGAATGGTAAGAAATCACTTGTGGTTTCATTGCCGCAGCGTGCATACAAAGACTCTTCGTAAAATCCGACAATTTAGCCGCATTTGCTTCATTTTGGCATTTTAATGCAATAATAACGCCCACGCGCCCATTAGAATGCACATATGCATTGACGATTCCACCTCCTTTTGCTTCAACTTTCGCGATTCTGCGCACAACGATATTTTCACCGATTTTTGCAATTTGAGACTTTAGGTATTCTTCAAATTTCGCTCCCTCAAAGTTAAGCGTGTGAAGTTCCTCTACATTGGAGACATCAGAATCTTGCACCATTGCGATTGTTTTTGCGCTCAATTCTTTGAAGCCGTCATTCTTAGCCACAAAGTCTGTTTCAGAGTTAATCTCTGCCATACTTACCTTTTTGAAATCAGGAGATACTTTAATAGCAATACTTCCCTCTGCCGCTACTCTGTCAGCTTTTTTTGCTGCTTTACTAAGCCCTTTTTCCCTCAAATATTCTACGGCTTTTTCTAAATCACCGCCCACTTCTACAAGAGCTTTTTTACAATCCATCATTCCCGCGTCTGTCCTATCGCGAAGTTGTTTTACAAGCTGCGCACTAATCTCTGCCATTGCCTCTCCTTATTCTGCTTCTACACTCTTGGCGAAATCTTCTTCGCTCATTGCTTCCTCAATCACCTCTTGTTTTTCCTCCTCACTTGCTGGCTCTGCTACTTCTTGTGTCGGTGCTTCACCACCAGCAATTGCACGCCCTTCTGTAATAGCCTCTGCCATTTCTTTACAGAATAGCTGAATAGAACGAATTGCATCATCATTACCCGGGATTGGATAATCCACCATATCGGGGTCGCAGTTTGTATCTAGTGGCGCAACGACAGGAATCCCTAATCTTCTTGCTTCTGCGACTGCAATTTTTTCTTTTGCCGCGTCAATCACAAAAATCATATCAGGAGCTTTTTTAAGATGTCTCACACCGCCCAAATAACGCGCTAATTTCTCTTTTTTGCGCTGAATCATCAGTTTTTCTTTTTTCGTTAGCAAGTCAATTTGCCCGCTAGCTTCCATTTCCTCAATAATTTCAAGCTTACGGATAGACTTTTTAATGGTAGAGAAGTTTGTAAGCATTCCACCTAGCCAACGATAATTCACATAAGGAGCATTGATGCTATCCGCATATTGTTTGAGTGTTTCGCTTGCTTGTTTTTTCGTTCCAACAAACATTACCACTTTGCCCTCCGCTGCCGCGTCGCGCACAATATTGTAAGTGTAGCGAAAATAACGCAAAGTTTTTTGCAAATCAATAATATGAATATTTTTGCGCACACCAAAAATGTATTTTTTCATCTTCGGATTCCAACGTCTTGTTTGGTGTCCAAAATGCACACCACATTCTAAAAGGTCTTTCATTGTTACCATAGTGTTCTCCTATTTGTTGTTTTGGTTTTCCCTCCACGCTCCTTCAACGCTATCAAGCGCAACCTAAACTTAGGATTAGCGTGTGTGAAATTTGATAAATAAAAGGTTAGCATTTTATTAAAATTTTCTTTAATTTTAGCTTTTATTAAAGTTATTGCTTTCCTAAACTATCTTAAAATTCTTTGCTTTCTATTAATGTTTGCTCTTTCATTGCTTGAGCAATCTCTTCATAACCCTTCAGTGCATCTTGATTGCATAAAACCCATTCATTAAGTCCCTCTAAACTCATCATATGTGCAATTTTTGGGTCATTTTTAAGGGCATTTTGTGATTTCATCATTTCTACAAAGCTTCTTTTTAAGTAAGAATCAAAACTTTTTAGGGTTGTAAAATTACAATGACAATAAGCAGGGCTTGTGTAAAAATTCACCATTTGAGGATAATTTCCCTCTTGCATAACCCTCACCCAAGTAGTAGAGCCAATCGCTCCTGCATCTAGTTCTCCACTTTTTATTTTATCCAGCACATCAAATTCACTTCGCCCTGTATCGCCGTGTTTGCCCACATCGCTATTAAAGCGAAATATCCCCACACTCCCACTTTCTATCTGTGCGCTACCAAGCAAAGCAGGAGAAATTTCTTGCAGTTTAAATCCATTTTTTTGCAAATAAAATAAAGGCATAATCGCCGCTTGAGCAGAATCTAAACTCCCTAAACCAAATTTTTTACCCTTCAAATCCTCTAAACCCTTCATTGTATCTCTTTTGGCTACAAATACACTTTTAAAGCCAATATCAGTATCGCGCATTAAAATTGCCTCTGCACCATTATTTGTGCAATGCCTAGAACGGATAAAAGCCACATTTGTATTCCAAGCAATATCTATTTTTCCCTCTTTAAGCCACTGCACTTGCCGCTCATAGTTGCTAAATAACACATAATCTAGCCTTATATCTTTAAAATAATCATTAGCATATTCCCTAATCGTATCCCAGATAGGGACAATTTGTGGCGCATACGCCACTGCACCTACTAAAATTGACTTCATATTTACTCCTTTGGTAAAAGTGCATCAGAGAGCCATACTTGTAAAATATCAAGACTTGGCGCCATTACTTGTGAAGCGAACGCGTCTCGCAAATATCGCTCTAGTGGCAAGAGCTTACTATAAGCTTTTCCTCCACCAAGTCGCATTGCAAGAGCACAAATGTCCATAACAAGCTGTGTGGCGTTAATCCTACACGCAAAGATTTTGCACATTGCATTAGATTCTTGATTATCAAATGCCCTTGCAGCCTCATAAACAAGTGCAATTTGGCTTTGCGTTTTGGTATAGAGTTCTGCGATATGGATTCTCACTAACTCTTTATCTGCCAAAGAGGAGCCATCAGTATATTTTCTACTCTTACAATGAGCAAGCGCGCATTCATAAGCAGCCTTTCCCACACCGCTATACACCGCTCCAAGCCCCACGACAAAATACATTGCTACAACTCCAGCTTGCGCTTCACCCTCTCCGTCAATGCCAAGCAAATATTGTTTTGTATGAAGCTTCACATCATTATATTGCACAGGTTTTGAGACATTTCCGCGCATACCTAACCCATTCCACACGCCCTCTTCGTGATAAATACCCTCCGCATTATTGGGTGTAATCCAATTATTTTTACCACCATTTACTTTGCAAGAATTTGTATAGGTAAGATAATAGTTTGCTTGTTGTGCGGAAGTTACAAAGCTTTTGCGCCCTTTTAAGATTCTATATTCTCCCGCTTCTGTCTCTGTTATATCAGGCAACCCAAAATGTGTCCCAGAGCCACTTTCACTATAAGCAAGAGCAAAAGAAATCTCCCCTTTTGCTATTTTTGGCAAAAATTCCTCTTTTTGCTCTTTTGTCCCAAAAGTCGCAATACAAGCCGTTGCAACATTATGCATCATATAGCAAAGTGCAGTAGAAGCGTCAAATTGCGCTAAAGTATAACACACCTGTGCGTGATTAAGACAATTTCCACCGCTTCCGCCATACTCTTTAGGCACTAATAATCCCATAAACCCTTGCTTTTTGAGCTCATCGTAGGCTTCTTTTGGGAATCTTGCTTCTTTATCAATAGATTCTGTATGAGGGGCAACAAATGCCTTGCCAAACTCCGCTGCTTTTTGTTCTAAGTTTTCCAAACTTAACATATTTTCTCCTTACATAAAATTAGGTGTATGAGCCCTGCTTAAATCAAGGGCAAGTTCCTCATCAATGCCACATTCCACAAGCCGCTTTGTGCGATTTTTCTCCATTTTTTTCTTTAATTCCTGCACCTCCTCAAATCCATTTGAAATTAACACTCTATCCTCACCTCCTCCACGCAATAGAGCCATAGATTCTAAAAGCAGGGAGGATTCGCCACTTTGCGCATCTAAATAATTTTTACGCGCAAAAACGACTTCCTTTAAGGCAGCAATTTTGGCAGGATTTTGTGCTATTGCTTGTTTCACATTATTGATTCCATAGGCAACGTGGCGACTTTCATCTTTTCTTGCTAAAGCAAGTAAATATGCACTCGCCTCATCTCCTAATGCCCTAAAGCTCTCCTCTAAGAATTTCAACAAATCAATAAAAGTCCCTTCCCCCATAATATGCAGCAAAAAGCTAGATTTGAAATAATCTTTCTCATTCCACAGGCTAAAAAGGCTTTGTTGCGTTGTAAGTGTGGAGTATTGCACACCAAGCCCTGTAATATTTGCCCTTTTGATAAAAGATTCTATATGTCGGCTCTCATCACCGATAATAGAGGAGAGTAAAAGCGGAATAGGCGTGAAAAAGGGTGAAATCTGCCCTAAAAATCGTGCGGGGATATACAGAGCTGAAAACTCATTTTCAGTTAAATAAGTCATAATCTGTGCGATTGCAAATTGCAGGGCTGGGCTAAACTCTGGTATTTCTTGCCATTTTATATCTGTAGTGGCATTCCATTGCGACTTTTTAGAATCCTCATAAATTTGCAAAGCATTACTGCTCCAAATATTATTATTAGATTCTATACCAAAATGATAATTTGGACTTGCCAATTCCACTTGCACACCATTTGGAGCTAAACCCTGTGTAGGTGGTGCAATATGGGAAGTGCAATCAAATTTTTGGAATCTTGTGGGGGATTTTTTGCGCAAGATATATATAAAATTCCCTTTAGAATCTGTATTTTGGCTTATTGCGCGCTTTTGTATGAATTCCTCACCCTTAAAAGCACACCACATACTAAGGTCATTTTCTAAATTATCCCAATCACTCACAACTTCTATAATGTCGCCTTTGGAGACAAGTAAAAAAGCATTTTCAAGTCGCATAAAAAAGAGTGTGCTTGCAGGCAATGCGCCCATAAAAATGCAAGATTTCTGGGAATAGTTAGGATTCATAAATAAAACTTTAGTATTGAATTACAACAAGATTTAAGAAGATTTGTTGCCTCTCACACGGAAAGATTGACAATTAAGAAATATAATCATATTTCACTTAAATTTAAATGAAACAAACCATAAAATTGTTCAATAATCAAGATTAAAATCAAATCTTTTACTAGAAATGGATTACTTCGTCGTTTCACTCCTCGCAAGGACGCAAAATCAAAGTGCCGATAGTGTCTAGCAGGCAAATTCTAAAGCCTTTGACGCAAAAAGCTAAAAGGCGGGAGCGCAAAAGGCAAGATAAAGGCATTTTCATTGCCACTATGGATAGATTCTAATTCCTTGCCATTAACTAATAGAATCTTAAAAAGACGCAGGTATTTTTTGCCATTCTTTTCAAAAATCTCTCCGATGTCATTTTTACCCAAACAAACAGAATCCAAATGCGCACTTACAATTTCCTTAGGTTCATTGGGGCGAATCGTATGCCGACAAAGCGCGCTCTTGCCCTCTTCGCTCACCTCTGCATTGACTTGATAGCTCCCCTCGCTAATTGCACTCCAATGATTCTGCGTATTAAGTCGCTCAAAAGGACGATGAATTAAATAACCCTCACTAAAACCGCGATTTTTTAAGGTTCCTAGCTCCTCTTTATAGCGCGATTCCACAAAGTCGCCTTGCGCATAATCCTCCAAAGCACGCCGATAAGCTAGTGTTGTAATGCCCGCATAATAACTTGACTTCGTGCGTCCCTCAATTTTAAGCGAATCTATCACACCGCTTTCTAAAATCATCGGGATATGTGCAATTAAATTCAAATCTTTTGCGTTAAAAATATGCGTCCCCACGCCCTCTTCTTCCTCCAAGCGCATTGTGATTCCATTGTCAGGATTCCGCGCATAAATCTCTTTGCCACTAAATCGCACCAACTCATCGGTTTTTTCATTGCGCACATAATATTCATAATCAAACCGACAATCATTCGCGCAACTCCCACGATTTGGCACGCGACCATTTTGCAAAGCCGAGATTAGACAACGTCCCGAAAACGCAAAACACATAGAACCATGCACAAAAATTTCTAATTCTAAATCAGGCAGGGCTTTTTTAATCCCTATTGCGTCTTTTAGGCTTAATTCTCTTGCTGCAATAATACGCTTCACACCCAATTCATAAAACACTTCCGCGTCTAACACATTTAAAACATTCGCTTGCGTAGAAAGATGAATCGGAATCTCTGGCGCAATTTGATGAGACAATTTAACTACTCCGGGTGTTGCAACGATGAAGCCATCAGGCTTTAAAGAAGCCATTTTTTGAATATGTGATTCCAATAATTTTAATTGAGAATTAAAGGGAAATCCATTAATTGTTACATAAATCTTTTTGCCTCGTGCGTGCGTGTATTCTACTCCCTCGCGGAAAGATTCAAAGTCAAATTCCTTTCCTGAACGATTCCGCAAGGAAAAATGGCTCACGCCACCATAAACAGCATCTGCCCCATATTCCAAAGCAATTTTCAGTTTTTTAAGATTCCCAGCAGGAGAGAGAAGTTCTGGAATCTTTGGAGGTTTAAAAGTAGAATCTTGCATTCATTACTTGCCAAAATTTGCAATCAGAGCTTCAATATCATTTTCATTGACAACATTTTCTGTTTTATCCCCTTGAATATGCACTGCGGAGCTTACGCGTTTGCTATCGTCAATTTTACCCTCAAAGAGTGAGCTCATATATCTTGCAAGCGCACGCATAATGTTAATAACGCGTTCAATTTTTTGACGATGAATATCTTGATACTGCATAGCTTCCATTGCTTCTAGTGAAATATTTGAGATTTCCTGCAAACAATCAGATACCTTTTGCACATCTGTTTTGACTTTGGTTACTGCTTCTAACTGCTCATTAAAGGTATGAAAATCCGGAAATTTGACATGAAGCTTTTGTAAAAGTTCCTCTTGAGAAGTGATAAATTGTTGAATCTCACCAAATGCGTCCTCAATGTCTGCGTCTAAGTTATTAATTTTCTCTAGCTTATCAAACATCTCTGTAGCTTTGATTTCCGAATCTCGCGTTACATCATCTAATTGATGCACTACCTTATGCTCTGCTGTTGGTGGAGGTGGAGGCCAACTTACATCTTGCTCAATAGAAAAATCATCTGCTTTTGCTTCGCTTTTAATTGTTGGGTCTTCCAAAGTAGAATTTTCTAAAGATTCCTCTTGATTCTCTTGCTCTTGACTTCCTTGCGCAATATCGTCCATATCACTACCCAATAGTGAATCCAATTCCTCTTGTGTCATTCTAAAACCTTGAAGTAAGTTAAAATATTGCTTGTAATTATACGATTAATTTTTATAATTTTGTTTAAACGCAAGCAATTCCTTTAAAAAAGTGGCTTATCCATTTCCTTTGGAATCGCAATTTCCATAAGTTTTAAAATACTTGGCGCAATATTGTTTAATCCACCATTTTGCACAGATTCTACTCCTTTTGCCATTACAAAGCACCACACATCACCAATCGTGTGGTTTGTCAAAGGTTCGCCCTTTTCATCTTTCATTTCTTCACAATTTCCATGGTCGCTCGTAATAATTAATCCATAATCCTTTTCCTTTGCTTTTGAGCAGATTCTACCCAATTCATTATCTACCGCTTCTACTGCGGCAATCGCCGCTTCATAATTCCCTGTATGTCCTACCATATCGCCATTGGCAAAATTCACTACAACAAAATCATATCCCTCTTCCATTGCCATTAAAACGGCATCACCTACTTCCTTGGCACTCATTTGAGGCTGTAAATCATAAGTCGCAACCTTTGGAGAGGGCACAAGCAGACGCGTTTCATTGGGATAAGGCTCTTCAATCCCCCCATTAAAAAAGAAAGTTACGTGGGCGTATTTTTCTGTTTCTGCAGTATGAAATTGTCGCAAATGATGATTGGAAATCACTTCGGCTAGAGTATTTTGAACATTTTCTTTGGGAAAAAGAATCGGAAAGGAAAAAGATTTATCATAAGGAGTCATCGTAACAAGTGGAATCTCTACAAAACTTTTGCGCACAAATGCGTTAAAGCTTGCATTTCCTAGTGCATTGACAATTTCTCGCGCCCTATCACTACGAAAATTTACAAAAATCAAGCCATCGCTTGCTTGGATTTTATTTGGAGAATCTTCTGTGAAATCCTTACAAAAACTTGCAGGCAAGATAAATTCGTCAAAAATACCCTCCTTAAATTGTGATTGCAAATATTCTTGCGGGGTAAGCGTCTGCGTATTTTCGCCTAGTGCGATAACATTATAAGCCTTTTCTACGCGCTCCCAACGATTGTCCCTATCCATTGCATAATAGCGTCCGCTAAGGCTTGCAATTCGAATCCTTTTACCTTCAATTTGCGATTCTACCTCACGCACAAACTTTGGTGCGCTTTTGGGTGGCACATCACGTCCATCAGTAATCAAATGCAACAACACTTCATATTGCGATTCTAAGCCTAACGCAAGAGCTAAAATATGCTGAATATGTGAATGCACACCACCATCACTTAACAATCCCACCAAATGCACACGTTTGCAATTTTTAAGACAATTTAGAGCAGGATTTTGCATTAAAGTATTTTCGTGGATTGCCTTGTTGATTTTGACTAAATCTTGATAGAGAATCCTCCCACTACCCAAGCTCATATGCCCTACTTCAGAATTTCCCATTTGCCCCTCTGGCAAGCCAACAGACAATCCATAAGTGTGAATCATTCCAAAGGGAACTTCTTGAAACAATTTGTCATAAGTTGGCTTTTTTGCCGCAAAAAATGCGTTATATTCTTGCTTTTTACTATACCCGATTCCATCTGTGATAACCAAAACAGCTTTCATTATAGATTTTCCCAAATTTTAAAGTTATTTTAGGTAGAATCCTATCTAATTTTTCTTAAAATTTCATCTAGTTAAGTTTGGGCTTATGTTATATTATCTTTATTCTTTGTTTGACATCAATCTTTTTCAATATATTACCGTGCGTTCTGCAATTGCGTTTTTTATAGCTCTTTTGCTCACAATCTTTGCAATGCCCTATTATATTTTATGGGCAAATCAACACGCATTCCAACCGATTTCGCAATTTGCCCCCAAAAACCACCAACAAAAAATCCATACTCCCACAATGGGTGGAATCGTATTTGTCTGCACAACTTTGCTTTCAACTCTGCTTTGTGCCAAACTCAATCATATCTATATCTTGCTTGGAATCGCAACTTTGCTTTGCTTTGCAATGCTTGGAATCAGCGACGATTATTCTAAAATAACACAACGCAAAAACGCCGGAATGAGTGCAAAAACTAAGTTTTTGTTGCAGATTGTCATTAGTCTTATCCTCTCGTGCGGATTGTATCTAGTTGGCTTAAATTCGGAATTTTATTTACCCTTTTTCAAGAATCCTTTGTTTGATTGGAATCTTCTTGGAATCTTGTTTTGGACACTTGTTTTTATTGCTACAAGCAATGCAGTCAATCTTACGGACGGACTAGATGGACTTGTTGCGATTCCATCTATTTATGCGCTGACTTCTCTTAGCGTGTTTGTCTATGTCGCAGGACATTCGGGCTTAAGTGCTTATTTGCTTTATCCCAAAGTCTTAGATAGCAGTGAGCTTGTGATTCTCTCCTCTGCACTAATTGGCGCACTGATTGGATTCCTTTGGTATAACTGCCACCCTGCGCAAGTCTTTATGGGAGATAGTGGCTCTCTAAGCTTGGGTGGTTTTATCGCTTATATGGCGATTGTGTCCAAGAATGAGATTCTACTTTTCCTTATTGGATTTATTTTCGTTGTGGAAGCACTATCGGTAATTTTACAGATTGGAAGCTATAAAACGCGTGGTAAAAAGATTTTTTTAATGGCACCCTTACATCATCACTTTGAGGAAAAAGGCTTGAATGAGAGCAAAATCATCGTGCGATTCTGGATTGTCGCTCTGATGAGTAATCTCATTGCTCTTTTAACTTTGAAAATAAGGTAAATTTATGTTAATACTTTTAGGATTTGGGGGAACGAATCGCGCAATTGCAGAATCTTTTTCGCCTTGTATTGCACTAGATGATAGTTTCACGCAAAAAAGTCAAGATGCTTTGGGCAATCTCTTGCTTCCAAGCGAAAGTCTAAGCGAAGTCTTGGTGCAGAATCCTGAAGCTTCCATTATCACAAGCCCCGGGATTCCACCTAGTAATGCGATGATTGTAACCGCATTGGATTTTGTTGCGACACACCCTAAAGCACGACTTTTAAGCGAATATGACTTTTTTGCGCCCACAATGCCTCCCTCTGTGTGGATTAGCGGCACAAATGGCAAAACCACTACCACGCAAATGCTTACACATTTGCTACAATCTTTTGGTGCGCAAAGCGGAGGTAATATCGGCACACCTTTAGCAAAACTTGATACAAATGCACCCTTTTGGATACTTGAGACTAGCTCTTTTACCCTCCATTATACGCAGATTGCCAAACCTATTTTATATTTGCTTTTGCCGATTACGCAAGACCATATTAGCTGGCACGGAAGCTATGAAAACTATATTACAGACAAACTCAAACCCATTTTATTTTTGAGAGAAAAAGAAGTTGCGATTCTACCCAAAAGTTTGGAATCGCATTCTTTTTGCAAGCAATCCCTTGCAAATCTTATCTTTTATCAAGATTCACAGGATTTAGCAAATATTTTTCGCCTAAATTTAAGTGCGATTGCCTTTAAAGAACCCTTCTTGTTGGACGCTACGCTTGCGATGAGCGCAAGTGAGATTTTGTTTTCTACTCAAGACTATACACTTTTAAACTCCTTTAAAATTGGTGCGCATAAAATAGAGGAATTTTACGACAAGGCAGGGAATCTTTGGGTAGATGATAGCAAAGGAACGAATCTGGACGCGACAATGGAAGCCATTAAATACTATCAGGGGTTAAAAATATTATTGATTCTCGGGGGAGATGACAAAGGGGTGGATTTAACCCCACTTTTTGGACTTATTTCGCAATGCCAAATTGAAATTTTTGCGATTGGTAGCAATACGGATAAACTCTGCGCACTCGCAAAATCCGCAAATACCCCCTGCTACGCCTGTCATACTTTAGAAGTTGCTGTGCGCCAAATCAAAGAAATTTTTGCGACACAAAGCCTTAAAGCACGAAATTATGTCGCATTACTCTCTCCTGCTGCGGCAAGTTTAGACCAATTTAGCTCCTATAAAGAACGAGGAGAAAAATTCAAAGCTTACGCATTAGAATAATAATTGCGTGTTGCGTTATCTATAGCTTTGCAAAATAAAATCTTGCGATGGAATCTTTTTTGATTGCCTACATAAGGTAGAATCTGCGAGCAATTTTGACACGCTTTTGCTTGCCAACCCCACAGAATCACAAACTTCCCCTCAAGAAGAATCTTTTATCCCGCTAAATGAAATTGCTTTGAATCCCAAACTCCAACACAAGATTTAAAGTTTTTTGCCTTCTCGCACTCTAGCGAGTTTTTAAAATCCCCAGACAAAGCAAAGCTCGCTTCAGAGGAACTCAATCCCCTCTCCTATCCGCGCAGTATCTCTGTCATCAGCGAACTAATGAACGAGAAGTTAGAGGAATTGTATGCGACAACAAAAGACCCAAATGACCCAAAATTGCATTTGCTCTTAGACCGCGCTCAAGCAGTATGGGAAAGTGCAAGTAACTTTAGAACAGCAGCACGAAAGGAGTGGCTTGGATTAATGCGTTTTTCTCTACATTTGAAGCGGATTTAAGCACGAGAGAGAAAAATCCGATTTTTGAACACGCAAATATTATCGAAACCTATTGGCACATTCAAAGCGGCGGAGAGGACGGCAAAATCATTCTAGAAAATGAAATGGTTTATCAAGAATATTTTGATGAGGAGACGCCTAATATTTTGGCTTTACTCTGATAACGCAAAATTTTGTTTATGCTTATAGAGAGGAAGTGCTAAAATATGGCACGACACAAGCTGTTTTGCAGGTTTATGAAAAATCTGCAAATGCAGATTCTGGCATACAAAGCAACATAATTGCACATTGTAGCTATCAAATGCAAAAATCATTGGATTTCCACGAACAAAATCTCAAGCTCATTGGTGAAGCAAGTCGTATAGAAAAAAGGGCTTAAGGACTTTAGGATTTAAATTTATTTTGGAATCTCGTAGGAAACACGATTAACACTTGAAATTCAATCTTTATTTCCGCATTTTCTGTGCTTTTAAGCAATGAGGGAAGCAAATCATAATCCAAAATATTTGGTTGTGGAGGTTGCCAAGAGATTTTGTAACCGCCCTTTTCCATAGAATTTGGTTGCAAATAAAACGACAATACCTTTGCGATAGAATCCACTATTGTTTCTTGCTCTTTTTGTGAAAATTTTTCCACAAGAGGAACAAAAAAGCCAAATCCTATAAGCTCTACTTGATGAATCCTAAAAGCATTAATGTTTTGTTCTATTTCTTTTAAGCATTTCGTTTCTATTTCACCATTTTTAGTGGAATCCTTGATGATTTTTGGCAAAGTAGATAAATAATTTATAAAGAGATTTTCCAAATCCTTAGATTCTGCTTGAATGCCGTATTCTGATAGAATCTCTATAATCCTTGATTCGTTAGAATCCAAAAACAAGGGATTATTGAAGCTCTCTTTTTTTGTGTAGAATTGATAGACTTTGTCCATCGTTTCTTTTAAAAGTTTTGGATTCTCTTTGTGGAGTTGCAACATTTGTTTATTCATTTGCAAATAAATAAAATCTTGCGCCTCTTGTGCTTCTTGCTGTGTGATAGACAAATACGCATAATGCTTTATTTTTCTCTCTATTTGTCTTAGAAATTCGCTTTGCTCCATTAGGAATTTTGAATGATTTATGCGTTGAATGCGCCGATAAAATTGGCTAAATTTAAAAATTTCTAGCAAAATATTTTCTTCGCTTAAACTAGATTCTTGACTTTTAGAATGCGAAAAAGTGCTTGAAATTGTAAGATTTGCATTGTGGATAGAGGGCGAGTGAAAAAGCAAAGTTTGCAAAATCCAATCCATTGTGTTTTTATTCACAAGGACATTGGGAGATTTTTCTATTTTAAGTTTTGGAGAGAGATTCTGATAATGTTGGGGATTGCAACTTGCAAAAGAATCAAAAGTCAGCATAATTATCCTTCTATTTGTTTCCTACAAATTTTCCACTCCATTACTTTTGACATAAGCAAATATCATACCAAAATCTTCATTCTATTGGCACAATTATTCTTGTGGATTTGATTTTTTACCCACAGATTTACTTTATTCCTGCTAATAAGGATTCTAAAATTAGGCAGCATAAACCTTATAGAGCAAGTAAATCAACTAAATATAAGCGCACAAATTTTACAATGGAATCTTAAGGGACGAGTTCTTTTATTTGGATTGCTCCACTGCGTTCGTGAGGACGCAATGGCTAGATTAATCAACAAACACTCCATTATAACCCGTCGTTGCAACAGCTTCTAGGAGTTTTTCTTTTGGAATATTGTCCCTGCATTCTACTTTGGCAATTTTATCTTTCAAGGAGGCTTTTGCACTTGTAACTCCCTCCACTTTTAAGAGTGCTTTTCTCACCATTGCCGTGCAAAGCGGGCAGTGCATACCCTCCACATAAATTTTATATTCTCCTCCAAACATCAATCCGCCACATAATAACAATAAAAACAAAGCTTTATTCATAAAACCAACCTAAAATTTCTGGATAAAACAAAATGCAGAACAAAACCAACAGCCAAAAAAAGCCACTCACGCTCTTTTTTCTTTTGCAAGTTTTTGCACAATCGCATTTCAAAATTCCAAAATAAAAATACAAGACAAAACACAAGCAAGATAACACACTCAAAATCAAACGATAAGGAGCAAGAAACTCCACGCCTGCGATTCCAAACGAGAATCCAAACAACAGAAAAAGGAGTGCGGGTAAGCAACAAATGCTCGCCAACACCCCTAGGCTAAACGAAACAATTAAGCCAATCTTTGCTTTCATTGGTTATTTTTCAACAGAAATGTAAGAATAAGAAAAACCTTTTGCGTCATAATAATCCAACACATTTTCCTCTACTTCGCCATAAGGATAACCAAAGTTATTTAGCGGTGTTTCCGCAGGTATAGGTGTCAGGATAAAATCTCTTGCGGTATTGTAACCCAACCAACACATTTCCCAACTTCCAAAGAGATATTCGCGCAATTTTTTGATTTTTTGGTCTTCATTGCTCAAGTTTTCACTCAACCTTACTTTTGCAACATCACCTGGGTCGCAAGGAATCCAACCATAACCTCTGACATAAAATTCTGCGCGGCAGTGTTGCCCACTAGTGATATTTGCAACTTTATCTTTCGCGCTTCCCATTGCGTTAGAAAAACTTGATTGCCCAAGCCGAATCCCAAAAATTTCCCTTGCAGGAATCCCAATGCTTCTACAAAGCGCAACAAAAACCGAGCTAATATCCGTGCATTTGCCATATAGCTTTTTAGATTCTAAAATTGCCTTTGCATCGCCCACACCGCAACCCAAAATACTTTCGTCGCGTTGCATATTTGTCGCAACCCATTCAAAAATTGCTTTTGCTTTTTGGCAATCATTTGCATTTTGTGCTTTGGCATTTTTTAAGATTTCTTTTGCGGTTGTTTTTACGATTCCATCAGTTTGGATATGTTCAGTTGCCACCAAATAAGGCTTAACCTCTTGTGGAATCTTAGCGTTTTTGTTGAATTTTGCCTGCACTTCTTCAAAGTCTGTCGTGCGCTCATAAGTCGTAATATCAAACTTGATTTCCAAATTTGGACTTTTGACTTTGTCAAATTCTGCAAAAAGCGTTGGAATCTGCGTATTGCTAATATACGCATTGGTGTAATTCCCGCTCAACGCAAGATTACTAGTCAAAAATTGATAGGGCGTTGATGAAGGAAGCGGAATCCAAAGCTTACATTTTCCAGATTCCAAAATATTATGCTTGAAAGTTACAGAAAATTCTCTTTTTCTCTGATGTTTTTGACTTTGCTTGGTGTTTTGGGATTTATTTTCTGCTAGAAGCGGGAAGCAACCCAAAGCACCTATTCCTGCCAACTTAAAAAGAGTTCGTCTTTCCATTTTTATCCTTTGAATTAAAAGTGTAAGCTTATATTTTATCCAATCCCATTACAATAGAATCTTAAAGGCGAGATTTTAGACTATGGATTGCTTCCGCTCTCACTATATTTGTTTCTAGCAAAAATGATATGGGGAGTTTCCTTGCGGAACTCTAAACTTTGAAGCAAATCTTTGATAAAACTTTCATCGCAATGAATAAGGCAAGAAATTGATTCAAGATTTGAAGCGCAAAGTAAGAATTATCAAAGAAAAACCACCCCAAAACTGCCCTAGCACTCCAACAAAAACCCATAAAAAATGAAAGAAATCTTTTCATTTTGCTTTCAAACCGAATGAAGGATTTGCTTCAACGCCTCTAAAAGCCGATTGATTTCCTCTTGCGTATGCGTATAATGCACATTTAGGCGCACCCAACCGGGCTTTTGGATAAAAAAGGCATTATCCTCCAATCCCAACAAATCGTGTCCATAAGGTCCAGCACAAGCACAACCTGCGCGAGTGAGAATCCCATATTCTTTGGACAATTGAAGTGAGACTTCAAAGGGTGAGATTCCGCGAATATTAAACGAAAAAATTCCCAAAGCATTATGTTCTAAATTACCATAAGTTATTATCTTGGGTTCATTTTCTAAAAATTCCCGCAATGTGCGGATATAAGGAATCTTTGCTTGTTGTATCCATTCTTGCCCAATCTCCTCCCGCAAAGCATAGCCAAAATAGCTTCGTAAAAACTCTAAAATACCGGGCGTTCCTGCCTCCTCTCTTCTTTGCTCTTGTGCATAATATTGTGCGCTTGTGCGAGAAACATAACCAACAATACCCCCACCACAAAAAGTTGGTGGCAAAGTTTTATCAATCAAGGCACGAGAAATGATTAAGATTCCACTTCCACCAATACCCCCCAAAAGTTTATGAGGAGAAAGAAAAGCTACATCATAAAAACTTGGTGGAATATCCAAATAAGGTGAGGTAGTCGCACAATCAAAACATACGATTCCGCCAAAGGAACGAATCAAATGAGAAATTTCCGCAAAGGGTGCTAAGATTCCACTTACATTGGAACCCAAAGCAAAAGAACCGATGATTTTACGCCCGACATTTGCACTTAAAATATTCTTTAAAGCCTCCAAATCCACCAATCCTTGCGTATTCAATCCTATACGCACAACTTCGCACAATCCCTCTCTGAAACTTAACTCATTGCTGTGGTGTTCATAAGGTCCAACAATCACGAGCGGAAAAGAAGATTTATCACGCAAGGAATCCACTCCCAAAATTTGCTTTGTTCTGGGTGGAATATAAATCCCTAAGAGTTCTTGAAACTTTTTGATTGCAGCAGTTGAACCAAAGCCACAAGAGATTAAAGCAAAATTAGAATCAAGTTTAAAGATTTGCTTTAATCTTTCCCTCGCCTCCTCATATAAGGAGCTGATTAATTCTGCGTGGGAATTACTCTCGGAATGCGTATTGGCATAAAAGGGCAAAATCTTGTTCATTCGCGATTCTACGCATTTCGCTGCTAGCCCGCTCGCAGTCCAATCAAAATGATGGAATCCACTTTGCAAAATACACTCTTGTGATAAAATCTCACATTTGCGCCCTCTATCACTAGGCAAAGATTCCAAAAGCGGGGCGAAAAAATCTTGAATCATTGTTTAAGATTCCTAAATAAAATTGTTTTGGAGCGCATTTTACCACAGATTTATGGCAATTTACCCTAAAGTAAGTTATACTTTTAATTTTGGAGTTTAAGCCCTATTATGGAAAACATTATTACTTTTGGTATTATTGCAGTTTTGATTGTCATCGCACCTTTTCTTAGCTCGCTTTTACGCTTGCCTCTTGTGGTTACAGAGATTCTACTTGGTGCGCTTGCTTTTCATTTTGGACTTTTTTCACATTCCGAATCCCTAAGCTTTATTGCACACATTGGCTTTTTATTTTTGATGTTTCTATGTGGCTTAGAAGTGGATTTGAAAACCTTTACAAAACTCGGAATAGACTTCCTAAAATCTGCTTTTTTATATTTCTTAATTCTCTATGGTGTCGCTTGCTTGTATGTGCTTAATGCTGGGCTATCTAAGTTTTATATTGCTGCCTTGCCTGTAATGAGTTTGGGTATGATTATGGCATTACTCAAAGAATACCCCAAAAATACATCTTGGCTACAACTTGCTTTAAATGTTGGAATCTTGGGTGAGCTGATTAGCATTGTTGTGCTTGTAGTGCTCAATGGTGCATATTCCTATGGATTAAATTGGGAATTATATCGGACATTGCTCGTTTTGTTTATTTTTTTAAGCGTCATTGTGGGTATGTTCAAGGTTGCAGACATTATGTTTTGGTGGTTTCCTACTTTGAAATTTTTTCTGATTCCAAAAAATGCAAGCAAAAATCAAGACATTCGCTTTAGCGCAATGCTGTTTTTAATTCTAATTGGAATCTCACAGATTCTAGGGCTAGAACGCGTGCTTGGGGCATTTTTAGCAGGTATGATTTTAGCGACTTATTTTCATCATCACAAAGGCTTGATAGACAAATTAAACGATTTTGGTTTTGGATTCTTTATTCCTTTATTTTTTATTTTCGTTGGCTCTACATTGGATTTGAATCTGATTACACAAAACCGACAACTCTTGTCGCTGACATTGAGCATTATTCTTGTTATGGTTATTTTACGCTTATTGGGGGCTTTCGTTGCATATAGAAAATACTTTGGGGATATAAAACAAACAATCTTATTTGCCTTTAGCCACTCTATGCCTTTAACCTTCCTCGTCGCAACAGCGCAACTTGGTTTGCAATTCAATGCAATTGATACACACGAATATTATGCTTTTATTCTTGCGGCTCTTTTGGAGGGAATCTTTTTGACGATTTGTATCAAGCTTTTGGATAACTATCAAGCTAAACCACATTTGTAAAATTCTAAAATTTATGCTTTTGCTTCAAGCCTTTTTCAAATTTTTTGCGCTTGACGATAGAGAGTTTATCAATAAATAAAACACCATTTAAGTGGTCAATCTCGTGCTGAAAAGCAACGGCTAAATAATCTTGTGCAACAATTTCTTGCGGTTTGCCAAATCTATCTTGATAAACAACTTTAATTGTATTGGCGCGTTTAATGTCTTCATAAAACTCTGGTACACTCAAACAACCTTCACTAAATACAATTTCTCCATCTTTTTCTACAATTTCGGGATTGATGACTTCTAGCAAATCTTCTTTATGTTGATTTCCTTCTTCATCAGGAATACAAATCAACAAAGCGCGAATAGGTTTAGCAACCTGAATCGCAGAGATTCCAACGCCGTTTTTAGCGAGCATAATTTCATACATTTCATCTAAAAGCAAATGGAGTTTTGAATCGAAAGATTCCACAGGTTTTGAAATCTGTCGTAAAATTGAATTAGGGTAAGTGATAACCTCAAGCATTAATGCTTTTTCTCCTTCCCTTCTCCCGCCACGACAAAGGAAACATTACTACTAGAAGCCTTTTTTAGAGCCTCTAAGGCATTTTTGAAAACATCTTTTCCCCTAGAACTTCCATTAATTTCAGCGATTCCAGTGCAAACACTAAGAGAGATTTCCTCTTCTCCTAAAAAAATATTCGTAGTAGAGACTTTTTCAATCAAACGATTTGCAAATCGCTTCGCAGCTTCTCTATCACTATGGCTAAGTAGGATTCCAAAAATATCTGAACCGCAATAAGCAAGTACATCACTTTTGTTTGCGATTTTTTGCAAAATTTTAGAAATCGCACGACTGATAAGTGTGGAATTTTTATCTGAAGTAATGCGTCGGGCAAGACTTTTGGTAATCTGAATCAAAATTAATGAGGATTTATGATTTTCTGTGTGGATAGATTCCAATTCAGCAAGCAGTCTAATATCCAAAAAATTACGATTATAAAGCCCATATTTCTCATCGCAAATAATATTGTTTGCAATACTTTCAATCGCCTGCATACTTCTATCATAAGAGACTTTAATATTCTGAAGCTGCACTTTTGTTGTCTCACCTAACGATTTCAATTCTTTTTCAAAAACGGTGATAATATTTTGCAAAGCAATCGCATTATTGGTTGCGCCTATTTCGCTTTCATGTTTTTTAAGGATATTTTGTAAAAATTGAAGATTTTTATAAGCTGTGCCAACCTGTTGTAGAGTATTAACCATATGGTTTTTAGCTCTTAAAACCTTATCTTCTAACAAAGCTTGTCTCTCCGTAGGCGTCAAATCAAGACTAATAAATTGTGTTGCATTATCTTTAAATTGCTGTGTTTTATCTTCAAGTAGTTTTTCAAAATAGATTCTATAATTATAGGGTGTTGGGGCAATACCATTTGCGCTCAATGTGCGGATAATCTGCGCCCCATAATCCTCTAATGTATTGGATTCCGTTGAACCCGTATTTACAGATTCTCCGGGCGTGGAATCAGAATCTAATCCAAATGATGAAAAAGATGATGCGTTATTAGCTGGAGCCTCCTCTATACCCTCTGTTTCAAAACTTTGCAAACCTTCAAACGAATCAAAATCGTCTTTCATGGACTACCCCCTTTACTTTAAACTTTTGGTTAAAACATTATCAATCAATCCATATTCTTGCGCTTCGTGAGCACTTAAATAAAAGTCTCTATCCGTATCTTTGGCAATTTTTTCTAATGGTTGATTAGTATTAGCTGCCAAGATTTCGTTTAAACTAGCCTTTAAACGCAAAATCTCTTTCGCTTGAATTTCAATTTCTGTGGCTTGTCCTTGCGCTCCTCCCAAAGGCTGATGAATCATAATGCGAGAATTAGGGAGAGAATAACGTTTGCCTTTTGTCCCACAACTTAGCAAAAATGCTCCCATACTTGCTGCTTGACCGATACAAATCGTGCTAATGTCGGGTTTAACATAATTCATTGTATCATAAATACTCAAACCACTCGTTACCACTCCACCTGGTGAATTAATATACAGATAAATATCTTTTTCTGGATCTTCAGCCTCCAAAAATAAGAGTTGCGCAACAATAGAAGAGGCTACACCATCATCAATTTGCCCGCTTAACAAAATGATTCTATCTTTTAAAAGCCTAGAATAAATATCATACGCACGCTCCCCGCGCCCTGATTTTTCTATAACTGTCGGCACATAATAACTCATTACGCCCTCTTGTCTAATAAAGCAGTAAGCACTCTATCCTCTAGCATTGCCATTTTCACTGCTGGGATTAAATTATTATTTTTGTAATATTCAAAAATTGCTTTTGGGTCTTGGCGCATTGCCATTGCTTCATAATAAATAGTATTAATCACTTCATTGTCTGGAATCTCTATTTTATCTCGTTTTGCAATTGCATCAATGATAAAGGTTACACGAACGCTTTTTTCCGCATTCTCTCTTTGCTCTTCGCGTTTAGCTTTGAGTGTTTCAGGCTCTTTTGCAAGCTTTTGCTGTTCCTCTTGAGATAAAGACATCAAGCTATTTCTAAAAAGCAAATCTATTTCTTGATGCACAATAGATTTTGGTAAATCAAACACAATGTTTTTATTAAGATTCTCAATCAGAATTTCCTTTAATTTATTGTTATAAAGCTCCTGTTTTTTTTCATTTTGGAGCTGCGTTTTGATTTTTTCTTTCAATGTTTCAACATTTGCGTCTTTGTCGTCTGGCAAAAGTGTCTTAGCAAAATTGTCATCAATTTCAATCTTTCCTTTTGTTTGAATCTCTAGCAATTTTACTTTAAAAACCGCTGGTTTTCCCGCTAAGTGTTTAGCTTGATAATTTTCTGGAAAAGCTACATTAATCTCTTTTTCTTCGCCTTTTTTCATACCAATTAATTGCTCCTCAAAGCCCTCAATAAAAGACTTGCTACCAATTTGCAATAAGTAATTCTCTGCTTTACCACCCTCAAAAGCCTTACCCTCTATAAAGCCCTCAAAGTTGATTTTTGCATATTCTCCATCTTTTAACTTGCGTCTTCCATCTTCAATTCCCACAAGAGGTGCCCTAGCATTCGCAATTTCTTCAAGCCGTTTCGCAATGTCTTCTGATGTAACTTCTGGAATCTTGACTTCCGGAATACATTCCTCTAATTTATCAAGCGAAATGCTTGGTGTTAGGCTAACTTCTATCTCAAGCTCAATGCCTTCCTCTTTTTGATCAAATTTCGTAATACGCGGGTCGCCAATTAGCGCATTTGCCTCTACTTGTAATTCCTTTAAAATATCTTGCAAAAGGTCTTGTACACATTCTCTTTGTGCATCTTCTTCTAGTTGTTTGCCATAACGTTGCTTCACTGCACTTGCTGGCACATGCCCCTTACGAAATCCATCAATTTTGAGATTTTTACTAGCAGCTTTTGTTATTTTGTCTAATTTTTGATTTAATCTATCCACAGGAATCGTGGCTTGTGCAACTGCATTTGCACTATCAATACTTTGGACTTTTAGAGTTGAATTCATTTCTTTGTATGCTCCGAATTTAATGTGTAGTTTTTAATTTTATCAAAACTTGTCTTAAACTACAACTTTAAATTATAAAATCTACACGAAATTAATTACCCAAGATTTCACGCACCCCTTTTGAATTAGGTTCGCTCAAAAATCCTCGTGCCTGCATTTGCTCAATAATATTTGCTGCCTTATTATACCCAATCCCAAGTCTTCGTTGAATATAACTAATAGAAGTTTTGCCATCACTTAAAATAATGCGTTTGGCTTCCTCATAAAGCTCATCTGTCTCGCCCTCTACGCGTAAGCCCAAGATTTCATCTTCATTGGGCATAAAGTTTTCATCGTATTGCGGAGGACATTGGGATTTGATAAATTCTACGATTTTTTCAATCTCTGTTTCTGTGCTCCAAGGAGCGTGCAAACGCACGATTCCACCGCCCGGTGGCGTGAAAAGCATATCTCCTCGTCCAAGCAAAGATTCTGCGCCAAAACTATCCAAAATCACTTTAGAATCAATTTTTTGTCCCACTTTGTAACTAATGCGTGAGGGCAAATTGGCTTTAATTAATCCTGTTACAACATCAACACTCGGACGTTGTGTTGCAACAATCAAATGGATTCCGCTTGCTCTTGCCATTTGAGCCAAACGCGAAATAGAAACCTCTGCTTCCTTGCCTCCGCTCATCATCAAATCCGCTAATTCATCAATAATTACCACAATATAAGGAAAAGGCTCAAAGCCTTCAATTTCAGCTTTTTGGTTGTAACCCTCAATGTTTTTAATCCTTGCTTCACTCATCAGCGTATATCTTCGTTCCATTTCTTTTACGGTGTTATCCAAAGCAATAATTGCCTTTTTGGGTTGCGTGATGACGGGAGTTAGCAAATGTGGAATGTCATTATAAATGCTAAACTCTAACATTTTTGGGTCTATCATAATAAGCTTCAGTTGCGCAGGAGAGTTTTTATAAAGCAAGGATAAAATCATCGCATTAATCCCCACACTTTTACCGCTTCCTGTCGTCCCTGCAATCAACAAATGAGGAAGTTTTTTAAGGTCTGTTACAAAAGGGTTTCCTACAATGTCTTTACCCAAAGCAAGAGTTAAAGGCGAGGTAGAGTTTGCAAACAAATCATTTTCTAAAATCTCTCGCAAATAAATTGTTTCAATCTGATTGTTTGGAATCTCAATTCCCACAACATCTTTTCCCGGCACAGGTGCTTGAATCCGAATCGTTTTCGCACGCAATGCCATTGCTAAATCATCTTGCAAAGTCAAAATGCGCGAAACTTTGACATTTGGACTTGGACGAAACTCAAAAGTTGTAACAATGGGTCCAGAATAAGTCCTAACAATATCCCCTTCAATCTTAAACATTCGCAATTTGCTTAACAAATCATTGATTTTTCGGTCAATCTCTCCCTCATCAATCTCAATGCGCTCCTCTTTTGGAGCTTGCAAAAATTCTAATTTAGGCAAGACAAAATCTTGCGATTCTACAATCTGTGGTATATCTGCAACTCCTAATATGCTTAAAGTCTCCTTGTTTTCTAAAACCAACTTCCTTGATAATTCAGAATCCTTTGTTTGCTGTGGAGATTCTTGTGTTGTAGCCTGCACAAAGGGCGCACAAGATTCTGCTTGAGAGGATTGTGTTTCAAAAGATTCCTTTTGTTCTTCTTTGTTTTGCATTTCTTTGTTGGTTTTAGGGGCATTAAACAAGCTAATCACTTCGGAAGTGGAAGATTCTACTTTGGGTGGCACTGCTTGCAAAGTCGGATTCGCCCTTGCTTGCGATTCTACCTCTAAATCTTTTCCTGCTTCATTATCAAAACGATAGCCATAAGTCGGGAGGGGATTTGCCGTAAAGGTTGGCGTATAATTCAACACTTCCTTGGCGTCTTGCATTTTTTCAACTACCTCATAGATTCCTTGCGATTTCTCCAAATCTCCTAGAGATTCTGTCGGTTGTTTCTGTCTTGCTGAATCCAAGATGCCATTATGTTCTTGGTTTTCTTGAAATTGTGGCTTGGGAGATTCCGCATTTTCTTTTGTTGTTTCCCGTGCGGATTCCTCCAAACCCCGATTAGAAACAAGCGCATTGGGGGAATTTTGAGATTCCATAAATTCCTGAATCACTTGCTTAATAATATGATTGAGTGCAGCGGGTTCTGTTTGTGGAGGTATTGCATTTTCATGCGTGCTTGGTGAATTTTTGCCTGATTGCAACTCTTGAGAAATCTGTTGGATTTCTTCGGGCTTGATTGGGTGTGTGCTTTTGATTTTGTCATAATAAAAAATTGTGCTAGGCTCATCGTCGGATTGCGATTCTTTACTATGTGACAAATCCCGAAAAGAATCTCCATTGTGGAAGCTCTTTTGCACAAGATAATCCTGTGTACCAACTGGGTCTTTATCATAATATGCACTAAAGGGCGTCGCGGCATAAAGATTTTTGGGATAAGCCTTAATTGGCTTTGGCTTAGTTGCTTCCGCAGGTATAGAATCCTGCGAAATTGGATTGCCTTGCGGTGTAGAAAAATCTCGTGATTCCTCCATAAAATCTAGTGTTGTTTCTCTTTGGGCAAAAGTCGGCGTGGGTGTTTGTAAAACCTGATTTTGCGTGTTTGTGCATTCCTCTTTTTTGATAAGCCTTATCACTTCTTCTTTGGGTTCTTCCTCTGGATATAAATGGCTTTTCTCAAAACGTTTGAAGTTTTCTAAACTTGCCATAGATTCCAACTGAAACTGCATTGCATTAAAGCCTTGCTGTTCAGCTTCTTTTGAACTCACAATGCGAATTTGTGGAATCTCATTTTGTTCTTTAGAGTAATTTTCTAAAGGATTGTCTTCTCTTGTTGGCAACTCTACATTCTGTCTTAACTCATCAATTTCAGCCTCAAAAGATTGCTCTTTGCTGAAATTCTCGTGCGATTCACTTTCTGATGTCTCTTGCATTTCTTGAGATTCTTCTTCAGTATCATCTTGAAAGTTGAAAGCTGCACTTGTAGGAGGAGGCGGATTGTTTTTACTCTGCTCAATCAATTCTTCTAAAGTTAATGCGCGAGGGGTAGAAGGGGCTTTTGTAAAAAACAAAGAAGAATGCTTAGAGGTTTCTTGTGCTGGATTATTTTGCGTATTTTGAGTGTCCTTCTCCTGCGGAGAAAGGGAAAAAATAGAATGTTTAGAATCCTTTTTGTCCATTTGGCTTGGCGGCGTAAAAAATGCTTTGATTTTTGAAGCAAGATTTTTGAGATTCTTTTTGCTTTTAATGATTTTTTCTGTTGGCACTTGACTTTGCCTTAAATCCTCTTTCAAATCTTGCACAAATATTTTTCCCAATTCTTTAGGAGACTTGCCGCTATACAAAACAACGCTAAAGGCAAAGCAAAGTAAAACCAACACAAAAACACCCAAATGTGTAATAAGTGGCGAAAGCACACTATTAAACGCAACGCCCAAAATCCCAGCGTGCGCAAAAAACAAGCCTTGCAACACAAGAAGTGCAAAAACTCCGATGATAACACCAAGCGTTTTTTCTAAAAATCGGTTGTTTTTAAAATCAAAAGAATCTTTTACTTGATAGACAAAAAATGCAGCAACAAAAAGCCAAATATAGCCCAAATACCCAAAAAGCCAAAATTGAATTTGAGCAAGTGGCTTTAAAAATCCAAAAGGCTCTAAAATACCTAGAACTGTCAAGATTCCAAATATTAGCAAGAGGGAAGCAATGCGTATTTGGTAGGAAGTTTTATTCTTTAAAAATTGTGCCAATGGGGTTTTAAAAAAATTCGTTTTGATAGTAATTCCTTAAAATATCTTAAAAAGTGGCGAGAGGGTGAGAGAATCGAACTCCCCAGCAAATAGACACCTATCCACTCAAATGGGTTTGAAGCCCACGATGCCCACCAGCGACATATACCCTCCAAAGTCTCCAAACTTAAAGCTATTATTAAAGTAAAAAGAGATGAGAATTTAGCGCAATTTTACTTAATTTTTATTGAGTTTCTTAAATTTTCAAACTAAAATTCTACCAACTCTCGCTCTCTGTTGCGATAGAGGGCGCACTTTGTGTAACCTACTTGCTTGGCAAGTGATACCAACTCTGAATGTTTGAAGCCAATTTGCTCTACCGCGTGGGCGTCGCTCCCAAAACAAATTGGAATCTCTAAGGAATAAGCAATTTGCAAAATCTCTTCGCTTGGGTATTGCTCTTGAACTTGTTTGCGGAATCCTGCTGCGTTAATCTCTATACACATATTGGCTTCTTTCACAGCCTTGAGCGCAGATTCTATTTGTGGGCGCAAATCCTTTGTTGGGCGATAATTAAAGACTTTTAACAAATCCATATGCGCCAAAATGTCAAACTTTCCGCTTTTTGCTAGCATTTCTGTGGCTTTATAATATTCACTCCAACAATCATTAATATCGCGTCTTGCATATTCGCGGATAAACTCGGGGTTATCAAACCCCCAATCGCCCAGAAAATGCACCGCTCCGATTCTATAATCTAGTGGAAAATCAAACAATCTTTCCTCTGCAAAAGAGGGCAAAAAATCAATCTCTAGCGCAGTTAAGATTTCAATTTGCCCTTTGTATTTTTCTTTTAATCGCGCAATTTCATCAAAATAAAAGGGTAAATCCTTAAAATCCATTCTATATTGTTCATCAAAAGCCATCGGATTGTGGCAAGAAAATCCAAAAACATCAATTTTTTCTTCTATTGCTCGGAGGACATATTCCTCCATTGTGCCTGTCGCGTGGTTACAAAGGCTTGTGTGATTGTGCAAATCTACCCGCATAAACTCCCTTTATTTACGATTCTTTGTCGTGATTCTTTGGACTTAGCCCATTTTCTTTTCCATTTCTTTAGTAATATGCAAACTTAAAACATGCTTATCAAACACCGCAATATAAAACATCGCGTCAAAAATCTTAATATCTAACACAAATCCTTCTACCTTGACTTCGCGCTTTTTCGTATCTTCTTGCAAGGTTTCTCCGCGAAACAAGACTTCGTTGCCCAACTCAATAGGTGCTAGAAACTTCACTTCTGCACCAATCACGATTCCATTGGGATTATTCACCGCCAATAACGCACAATAAGCAGCACTAGAAAACAAATTTCCCGAATGGATTAATCCTTGCTTATCCACCACCATTTTGCTACTTGTCTCCAAAAGAACAGAGGATTTACCATATTTTTGCTCCTTGATTGTGCCATTATTCAAATCAATATTCAAGCAAGATTTTTGCAAGACCGCATCGGCGTCTGGTTTGTTTAAAAAATCTTCTTCTTCAGACTTTATAAAATCCTCGTCCATTGCACTCTCCTTAGAAAAATTCTCAAATTATAACATATCTAAGCATAATCAAGATACTTCAGACAATAAAGGCTTTTTGCTTCATTATTTGCCAAAAAACCTCTCATTAGGAAACTTTAAATCTTACAAAAATTGTTGTCGGATTACATTTTGATTGTGGAGTTCTTGGAGGGATTAAACGCGAAAGCCAAAAGTTAAATGAATGCAACAAAGCACAAGGATAAGAATACGCAAGAGAGTCCTTGAATAAGGGATTAAATATTTTTGTAGATTGTATCCTTATTCTCCTTGATTCTTCTTATTTTCTTTAGATTCTTTTAGCAGTGTTTGTATTATGGAATCGCTTGAAGAATCTGTTTGGATTGAAGTATTCTTGGAGATTCCATAAGCATTATAAGCTTGTTTGGTTTTTAATTCTTGATTTTCTTTTTCTAGTTTATCTCTTTGATTAAGTATATCAAAAATGCTTTGGGTGGCATCAAAGCTAGAGGCAAGGAAATCATTAGAGGAAAATTGCGAAGCAATAGAGATTTTAGAGCCGTTTAGATAAGCATTGAATAAGGTGCTATTGCCATCCCAAGAAATAGTGTAATTATCAACTTTAAAAGAGCTTCCAATATTGCCACTCTGTGAGCCTAGATAAATAACGCTAGTTTGCAAATCTTGATAAATCTTACTTTCTTTGTCTTTGGATATAAATTCAAAATCACTAGCCATAGTAAAAAAATCTCGCAAGTAATAAGATATTAAACTGGCTTCTACAGTATAATCTCTCAAAAAACCTTGCTCTTCATTAATTTTTGAAAGCTTATCAATTTCTTCTAAAGTTTGTGTTTGGGGACCATTATTTTTTGTAAAAAGTTTATGATAAAATTCCTCACTTGTAGCATATTCTTGGCTGTTTTGCCCTTGTTTTAAGAGGTTTAATAGTTTTTGTTTATTGTTGTTAAAATTATTAATAGAATCTTGTGCAAATGAAAAAATTCCAAGTAAATTTCTAAATTCCTCGCTATCTGGCTGTTTATTATAAGCAACACTTAAAACTTCCTCTGCTTCTTGCATAAGGGATTGTATTGATTGTTGAGCCTTTGCTTCTGAGGGAATTAGTCCATTATATGTTTCAAGAAATTCAAGATGATTTTGTGATAGATTCTGTAATTTTTCTATATTGTCAATATTTTGATGATAAGAATGGCTTATATAAGCTGGTAATTCCTCTTTGTTAGCAAGAATCTCATATATTGTTTGCTTGGTGTCTTTTTCTACATTATTTTGTTTGCTATGCGATAAATCTTCTATGGTATTGAAATCTTGATTTATGGATTGTGTAGAATCTTTGCAACTAGTATTATAATGGGAATTGGAATAAAGGCTTAGATAATTTGAGTTGTTAATTTGCATAGCTTACCTTTGTGATGATTGCTTTGCAGTTTGTTTGCAATTCTATATTCAATCATTTTTATAAAAAGGTAAGCAAAAACCATACCAAAATTATTTGAAATATTTGATATTAATTTTATCCTGTCTTATCCAGCTTCCAACTGCATTATAATTTTTAATCCTGTCTATTACATTATTTTGAAAATCTAAAGTTTTAACATTGCTAGAATTATATTTATTAATTTTTACTACCTCTGATGTAACCTTATTAGTTTTGAAATTATAGGTTGCGGCGATAGCTGCGTAATAATCTGAACCAAGATTAAAATAAGCAGAATCTCCAGCTTCCAATTCTACTTGGTAATACGCAGTATAATAAATATTGTTTCCAAAATTATCTACAACTCCATATTGTTTTTTAATTACTTGTTGCGCATACGCTCCCCCCACAACCTGCCTCATTTCCTCCTCATTTAAGACTTTCACACCTGCACTTTGTTCGTTAAATTCTCCATTAGTTGCAAGGGCAATGAAATCTACTTCAGCAAAGAGTGTGCTTGAG